>JBCBSA010000087.1:0-8934 GCA_039819425.1 Planctomycetota bacterium | reverse complement strand
TCTTCTACGGCCCCACCGGCCGCTCCTCCAACAGCCTCTACGACGTCCGGCACGCCCGGCTGCTGGTCCACGCCGACTACAGCCGGCTGCCCGAGTTCTTCAACGCCCTCAACGACGTGAACCTGATGACCGTGCTCAACGTCCGGGTCCGGGAACTCGACGAGTACGAGCTGCTCAATCAGCGTTACCTCTACGGCCGGGGCGACATCGTCGAGCTCGAGATGGTCATCGAGACCCTCTGGTTCCGCGCGTGGACCGCCGAACTCATGCCCGAGGACGTCAAGGTCTCGGTCGGGCTCGTGGACCCGCCCGCCGACGCCGTCCCCGGCCAGTTCGGTATCCCCGGCCAATTCGGCCCGCCCGGCCAGTTCGGCCAACCCGGTCAGTTCGGCCAACCCGGGGCTTACGGCCCTCCCGGGCAGTACGGCCAGTACGGACAACCCGGGAGCTACGGGCCGGGTCAGTAAGCCCTCTTCTGCCCAACGGCTCTCACGCGCCCTCAACGCCACCCGCCGACGCCAAGACCCGACAAGACTTCTCTCCACCAGGCAAGCATTATGAAGACCAAAGACTTCGGATTCTTTCAGCAGCACACCGAGAAGATCGTTCTGGGGCTGGGCGTCGCTGTCCTCGTGGGGATCGGGCTCACACAGTTTGTCCTGGGCGAACCCAACGCCGTGGACCTGGGCAACCAGAAGAACGTCGCGCCCGATGAGATCAAAGACACCGTCGTCGGCGAAGCCCAGCGCCTGCGCGGCCGGCTCGATCGGCCCCGGCCCGATGTCGAGGCGATCGCGGTGCCCCGCTACGCCCGCTCGTTCCGCGACCTGTACCGCCTCGACATCGCGTCGGACCAGGCCATCGCGCCGCTCGCCAGCACGGGCCTCGCCCCCGAACTGAACCGCGTCATCAGCCCGGATTATCCCGAGCGGTTCCTGCCCACGCCGCCGATCGCCAACGACCTGCTGGCCAAGGCCGAGCACGGCGTGCTGGCCGACGACGGAACCGACCGCTTCTTCCGGCTCCAGGAGATCGTGGGCAACACCCAGCCCGCCGACTTCCCCTACGTCTCGGTCAGCGGCAAGTTCCCCCTCGCCGAGCTCAAGGCGCGTTACGAAGCCACCGATCGGCCCGCCGAAAACCGCCTCGAGGAGGGCCTCTGGATCGAGCGGCTCGTGGCCACCTCCGTCCGCCTCTTGCGGCAGAAGCAGGACCCCGTCACCGGCGAATGGGGCGAAGCAACCATGATCGCCCCCCTGCCCGGCCAGATCGCGCTGCCCGAAGAGGGCGACCCCAGCCTGACGTTCGAGCAGACCCAGCAGCTCCAGGACTTCGTCCGACAAAATCAAGAGGGTATCCGCCGCCCCGAATTCCCCAGCATCAGCAACGGGCCCTGGACCCCGCCGGACATCAACAACCGCCAGTTCACCCCCGAAGAGCTCCGCCGGATCGACGAGATCAACGACCAGATCCGACGCCTCGAACGGCGTATCGCCCAAAGCACCGGCAGAGACGAACGCAGCGAGAGGCGGCCCAACCGCGGCGACCGTGGCCTCCGCGATAACAGCCGCGGCGCCTTCGACCCCCGGGGCTTAGACGACGGCGGCGGCATCGACCGCGGCCCGTCCGACGCCGACAACCGCCGTCAGGACCGCGCCGCTCGCCGGGTCGATGAGTGGCGGGCCGAGATCGCCGAACTCCAGCAAGAGCTCAACGAGATCCGCGGCGTCGACGAACCGATCGAACAGCCGGGCACTTTCCGAGCACCCGATGGTTTAGACGGCTTCGATGGCTTCGACCCCACTCAGTTCGGAGGGGGCTCGTTCCCCGGCGCCCCCGGAAACATCCCCATCCGCCGGAACCCCGGCGTCGGCGTCTCCGCCGACGACGTGCCCGAGACCATCACGGTATGGGCCCACGACCTGACCGCGGAGCCCGGCCAGACCTACCGATACAAGATCGTCGTCGGCGTTCTCAACCCCCTCTACCGCTTTTCCCGCCTCAACCCCGAGCAGCTCGAGGCGAACCAAGACCGCCTGACCCTCCTGCCCGACCCGGCCGAGCTCGAGTCCGCCGTCTGGTCGGCGCCGATCACCCTCGACCCCGAATTCTACTTCTTCCTCACCGGCGGCAGCCGCGACCAGAACCGCGCCAACTTCGAGGTCTGGACCGTCCACGACGGGCTGTGGCGCAGCAGCGAATTCACCGAGTACCCCGGCGACCCGATCGGCGGCATGGCCGAGGTCAACGGCGTGCCCGGCCCCGTGCCGATGCGCGTCGGCCCCATCCTCCTCGACGTCGACACCGTCACCCCGCCCAGCGGCCGGGGCTCGTCGGTCCGCGCGTTGTTCCTGGACCCCGCGTCCGGGCGGATCGACTCCCGCCTCGTCGTCCTCGACAAGGACAGCCCCGATCTGCTGGAGCTGCGGCTCAAAGCCGACGAACAACTCCGCAACAGCCAGCTCAGCGAACGAGGCGGCAACTAACGCGCCCGCGGTCTTGAAGAGCCGACGACGCCCACCCGCTCCGCTCGTGCCTACCCGCCGTCACGCTGCACTTCACGCAGCACCCTGCGCACATAGGCCCGCGTCTGGGGCCCGGCGTGGTCGGCCAGCAACGCCGACGGCGTGATCCCGGGGTGACGCCGCTGCACCCGCCGCACCGCGGTCGGGCCCATGTGGTAGGCCGTTAACGCCAGCGTCCGGTCGCCGTCGAACCGTTCGAGCAGGTACGCGAGGTAAGCCGTGCCGATCTTGAGGTTGTACGCCGGGTCGTACAGGTCGCCCCGCGACCAGCCGGGGTTACGACGCAGCACGTCTTCCTCCGTGATCGCGGTGATCTGCATCAGCCCCCGCGCGCCCCGGTTCGACTTGGCCCGCGGGTCCCCCCCGCTCTCGGCCCGCACCACCGCCCGCACCAGGTCTACTTCGATGCTTTGCGCTTCGGCGAACTCCACGATCAGGCGTTCCAGCCGAGCCACCCGGCGATCGTCCAGGTGGTCTTTCGCCCAACGCGCCGTGCCCGGCCCCCACCACCACGCCGTCAGGACCAAGGCGAGTACGCCGCCGCCCACCCACGCCGCGGCCGCCGGAGGTCGTTGACCCCCGGCCACCTTCCACGGTCGGCGTGAAAACAGACGCCTCATCTACGACACGCCCGCCGCCACCCGGGCTCGGCCGAACAGCGCCAACGCCGCGGAGCTCTCGATCTCGACCTGCACGACGCTGCCGATCAACGCCGGGGCCGATCCCGGGGGGACGTCGAACATCACGATCAGGTCGCCGTCGGTCCGGCCCGAGAGCTGGGTCACCGTCTGTTCGGCCCGCCAACCGAGAGTCACCGACGGATCGACCGCGTTGGCCGAGCGTTTGTTGGACTTGGCGCTGACGCGTTCGACGAAGACCTCGACGGTCCGGCCGACATAGCCGGCGTGGATCTCGGCGCTGACCGCGCCCTGGATCGCCAGCAGCTCGTTGTTTCTCTTCTTCTTCACTTCCGGGGGCACGTCGTCGCGGAAGCGGCCGATCGCGGCGGTGCCGGGGCGGGGCGAGTACTTGAAGATGAAGCTGTTCTTGAACCGGCAGCGGCGGAGGAGGTCGGCGGTGGCGGCGTGGTCCTCATCGGTTTCGGTCGGGAAGCCGCAGATCAGATCGGTCGCCAGCTCGGCCCCCGGGATGAACTCGCGGACCCGGTCGACGAGGTCGAGGTACTGCTCGACGCGGTAGCCGCGGTTCATGAGCTTGAGGACGCGGTTGCTGCCGGACTGCACGGGCAGGTGGAGGTAGCGACAGATGCGGGGGCAGTCGCGGATGACGGCGAGGATGTCGTCGCCGAAGTCTCGGGGGAAGCTGGTCACGAAGCGCAGGCGACGCAGGCCCGGCACCTCTTCGTGGATGCGGTACAGGAGGTCGGCGAAGCTGGTGGTCGTGTCGTTGAACGTCGGCGACGGGCCGCCGGTGCCGCGGTTGGGCGAGATGACGGTGCCGACCTGCGGCTGACGGACGCCGTTGATCTCGACGGCGGCGGCGTTGTCGTAGTGGTAGTGGTTGACGGTCTGGCCCAGCAACGTGATCTCGATCACCCCGGCGTCGACCAGCCGCTTACACTCGTCGACGATGTGGTCCGGGGGGCGGTGGACCTCGGCCCCGCGGGTGTGCGGCACGACGCAGTAGGTGCAGAGCTTGTTGCAGCCGCGCGTGATGCGAACGTAGGCGCTGCGGCCGCCGGCCGAGGCGTCGTCACTTCCGGGGGCGGGGGCGGGGGTGAGGCTGCGGGACAGGTCGACGAGTTCGAGCTGATCTTCCGCGGCGGCGAGCGTGCCCGAGCGGCGATGGGTGTTGCCCTGGAGCGCAACCTGTGCGGTGGCGAGGCCCGCCCGGTCGTCGAAGCCGGTCTTGAGCGCGTTGTCGATGAGCATCGGGACCTTGTCCAGCTCGCCCGGGCCGCAGAGCACGTCGACCTGCGGGTGCTTGCGGATCAGGTCCTCGCCGTCACGCTCGGCCATGCAGCCGATCACGCCCAGCACCCCCGGAAATCTCCCCTCCGCGATGCGGGTTTGTTGGTGCTTGCGGTACTTGCCGATGCGGGACCAGACCTTGTTCTCGGCGACCTCGCGGACGGAGCAGGTGTTGTAGAGCACGACGTCGGCCGACTTCCAGTCGCCGACGAAGCGGTAGCCCAGGGCGCGGAGTTGGCCGGTGACGAGTTGGCTGTCGAGGACGTTCATCTGGCAGCCGAACGTCTCGAGGTAGACGGTGGGCCCGGCGTCGGCCGAATGGTCGGGACGCTCGACGGTCGAGGCGTTGGCACACGCGTCGCCGGTCGTCGTCTCGGCCAAGGGCAAGGAGAATGAACGGGTGGAGGTGGTCATGGCGCGTCGGACATGATACCGAGCGGGCGAAACATTCATGACCCCCGGCGAGGCCGGACGATGCGTTGGTCACGATGTCGTCTGTTTCGACCGAACCCGCGTTCACTGCGGCGAACGCCCCCGAGCCGACCGCGGCGACGCTGACCGAGCGTTGCTGCGACGCGCTGCCGGGGTGGATGTGCTGCGTGGCGGGGGTGGCGCTGCTGGGGGCGGTGGTGCTGACGCCGGCGTGGCTGGAACTAGACGAGGCGGCGTGGCGGCTGGGGGTGATGCGGGCGCAGGCCCGGGCGTTGTCGGCCCAGGCGGAGAACTACGCGGGCTTCGCCGCGGCGATCGCCGACGACGACCCGGTGGTGCTCGAACGGCTCGCCATGACGCACCTGCGGATGGGGGCGGCGGGGAAGACGACGCTGCGGGTGGTGTCGGTCGACGACGAGCCGGGCGACGTGGGGGCGTGGTTATCGGTGCCGCAGCCGGTGGTGGGCGTGGACCTGCCCGACTACGTCACGCCGGCGAACCGTCTAACGCGGCTGGTGACGGGGCCGGCGCGGCCGTGGCTGCTGGCGGTGGGGCTGCTGTGCGTCGTCGGCGGCGTGGGGTTCAACCCGCGCAGCCGGTGACAGAAACTTGGCACCGCACGGGCGGGAACCGACCCGTTCATTCAAGCCGCTCTCCTCCCGGCCCGATGCCGGGAATATGGAAGAGCCCGTTCTGCCAACCCCCCGGTGGTCGAACGCCGAGGCCGACGCCCGGGCGGCGCAGGCGTTGGCTACGCTCGCCGCCTACCGTCAATGGCGAGTCGACGACCTGCCCGCCGGCGTCGCCTCGGCGCTGGACGAGCTGGACCGACAACAACTCATGACCGCCGCCGCGGTGTGCCTGACCCGCGTCGCGCGGGGCGACACGGCTTAACCCACCGAGGTCACCCCAGCCCGAGGTCGTCGTACACCGCCCCGAGCGTCTCGTGCATCCGGCGCTGGTGACGCTTCTCGCCGGGCATGCCGTTGAACACCATGACGACCACCAACCCGTGCTCGGGGTCGGCGAACCCCGCGGACGTCTGGTTCCCGCAGTGCCCATACGCCGAATCCCCGGCGGCCGGCCCGAACCCGTAGGGCGTCGCGGGATCGGTCTGTGACGAGATGCCGCGCAGCTCGGCGTTCGCCGCGTCGTGCCGCCGGTTGTTCACCATGAACCCCAGCCCCCAGTCCATCACCGCCCGGAACGTGCGGTCCTCCGTATCGCGTCGGTGCCGAGCGGTGAGGTCGGCCACCGCCTCCGGCGATAGCAAGCGCTTGCCGTCGAGTTCGCCGCCGTTGAGCAGACCTCGATAGAACCGCGCCAGGTCGCTCGCCGGGCCGTACACGTTCCCGCCGGGCCGCTGACCCGTAACCCACGCCCGTTCGTGGTACCCCGTCGGTGTCGCCGGCTGCTCCGGCGACCGCGAGCTGTCCACCACCTCCGCCAACGTCGGCTCCACCGCGTCGTACACCCCGCTCGGCTCCGCCGGCACGCCGATCCACGTCCGGTCCATCCCCCAGGGCCGCAGCACCGCCTCCCGCAGGTGCTCGCCCAGCGCCTGCCCGCTGCACACCTCCAACACCTTGCCGACGATGTTCCACCCCGCGTGGGCGTGATACCCCGCCGTCTCGCCGACCCGCCAACCCGTCTCCAGCCGGGCGTCGCACACCGCCGCGATCGCCTCGTCCCACGACTGCTCGGGGTAACGCAGCGCCGCCGACCGGAACCCCCCGGTGTGCGTCAGCACGTGACGCAGCGTCACGGCCTCTTTCCCCTGCGCCGCAAACTCCGGCACGTACTCCGCCACCGGATCGTCCCAGTCCACCTCCCCCGCCTCGACCCGCTGCGCCAGCGCCACCGCCGTGATGGGCTTGCCCGCGCTCATCCACAGCGTCCGGGTATCCGCCGTCATCGTCCGCCCGGGAGCCGCCTCGCCCCACCCCGCATCCACCGCGCACTCCCCGTCGTGCCACACGCACACCTGCGCCCCGGGGTGCAGCCCCTGATCGATCCCCCGACGAATCACGCCGTCTGTCTGCGCCATCTCGCTCATGGCGCGCAAGTGTAACCCCATCCCCCGGCAACTTAAGCCGAGGGCGGCGGAGCGAAGCGACAAAGCCCCGGATCCCCCCATTTCGCCCCCTCGTCAATTCATCGAAGGATCACGCGGCACGATCTTCGGGCTGTACCCCTTCAACAACTCCCCCGCCTTCTTCACCCGGATCAGCCCGCGCCACGGGTCGTCCCGCCCGCTTCCCCTCTGATCGAACACCGCCCCCACTTCGGCGTCCATCACGATCCACGCCGACTGCGCCAGCTCGCCCTCCAGCTGACCCCCGCCCCACCCCGCGTACCCCGCAAAAAACCGCGCCGGCCGCAACGCCCCCCACAACGCCCGCGCGACGTACTCGCCCTCGGGAGCGAAGTACACCCCGGCCGTCACCTGTTCCTGCACCATCGCCGCGTCCCCGTGCAGCACCATCAACGGCCCCTCGCACGGCCCGCCGCGGTACAACAACTCGTCCGTCCCGCAAGCCACCTCGTCGTCGACGTCCGGGCTCGCCGACAGCACTTCTCCGACCGTCTGGTCCGTCGGCCGATTCAGCACCAACCCCATCGCCCCCTCCGCCGAGTGCTGCACCATGAGGATGACCGACCGCTCGAAATTCGGGTCCCCCATCTCCGGCGAGGCCAACAACAACTTGCCACGCAGACTCATCATCTTGACCGCCATCATATCGGACTCGGCCTACCCGCCAAGCCTCCACCCGGGTCGCGACTTCGACGCCTCGACCCGGGTGTGCCGTGACCAAAGGACCCGCGACCGAATCACCCGCCGCCCCACGCCGCGGCCCGCACCCCACGCGGCGATTGGCCGTACTTGGCCCTGCACCGCCTCGAGAAGTGAAAGGGGTTGGCGAAGCCGACGCGGGACGCGATCTCCGCGACCGTCAGCCCCGTGCCCCGCAGCAGCTCCACGCCCTGGTCGACCCGGCGCTCCCACAACAGCCGCATCGGTGTGGTGTCCAGGTGCTTCCGGCACAGCCGAACCAGGTGGTGGGTCGAGACCGCCGCCGACTCGGCCAAGTCGTCGAGGGTGATCGGCTCGGCGTAGCGCTCGGCGATCGCGTGCTGCATCGCACGCAACGCGGGGGGCTGGCTCGGATCGTTCGACGCCGACCGCGATGCGTCCGTAGGCGCCGACCCCCCGGCCAGGAACGCCGCCAGGTACCCCATCGCCAGGCAGGTCCGCGCCGCCGACTCGGCCGGGTCGTCGAGGTCCGCCATCGCGAACGCGTTGTCGAACAGCCCGCGCATCACGGCCGTCTCCTGCTGGACCCGAGCCGCATCGGCCTGCCGCGCCTCCAGCCAGCGACGCGTCGCCGGCTCTCGCCCGTAGGTCAACGCCACCCAACGGTGGGTCGTGGCCCGCTCCGGGCTGAATCGGTAGTGCTCGAGTTGCCCGGGCCACTGGCAGACGACCCGGCCCGCTCCCACGGCGTGCTCGACCCCAGCGGCGGTCAACCGCAACGCCCCCCGGTCGACGACCACCAACTGAACATCGGGCTGCACCCGCGGCCCGAAGGCGGTGCCGGGCGCGTAATCCACCCGGCCAAAGGTCACGGCCCGCGGGGCGGGAAAATCAATATTGGATATATTTTTGCGTATTGCGTGCATGGCGAATAATCGAAGATTACCTTATATTTAGCTGATTCAAACGTTTCTTCTCCGTCATTTTTTTCTATCCGAAATCAAAACCATGAATCCAACGGCTGCCCCCACCTCCGGCTCAATCGACGGCTCCCGACCCGGCTTCCTCGACGCCGAGGCCGTCGCGTTCTACCGCGAGCGGGGCTACCTCGTGGTCGAAAACGCCCTGTCGCCCGAGGACGTGGCCGAGATCAACGACGCGGCCGCTCAGGTCTGCCGCGGCGAGCTGGGCACGTTCAAGGGCTGGCAGGGGCCCCACGACGGGCAATCGGATCTCGAGGTGTTCCGGCAGTACCTGTGCATCCACTTCCCCCACAAGATCTCGCCGGTGA
>JBCBSA010000086.1:0-8957 GCA_039819425.1 Planctomycetota bacterium | reverse complement strand
ACCGGCTGCACTTCCAGGATCTCAAGGCGCTGCTCTCGGAGGTGGGCGCGCTCCTGGAAAAGGACTCACTCTCTCCGACTTCAAAGTCCGAGTCGGGGAGCTGATGCGCTGCGGCTGGGGGCCGCGGGAGATCGATCTGGACTTACTGTTGTACGGGGAGCGGGTGATCGACGAGCCGGGGCTGACCGTGCCGCACCCGCGGATGCACGAGCGGGCCTTCGTGCTCGAACCGCTGAACACACTGGCCCCCGACGCGGTGCACCCGGTGCTCGGGCGGACGGTGCGGGAACTGCTCACGGAAGTGCGGAAGGGGGTCGCGACATGACCGAGCGGGCGACGCCGAAAGCGTTCGAGGCCCGCGGGCCGATGTTGAACGTCAACGAGATTTTCTATTCGGTGCAGGGCGAGTCGACCTACGCGGGGCTGCCGTGCGTGTTCGTCCGGCTGCGGGGCTGCCACCTGCGTTGCCACTACTGCGACACCGAGTACGCCTTCCACGAGGGCGAGCGGTGGTCGATCGAGCGGGTGCTGCACGAGGTCGAGGCGATCGCGGGCGGCAAGGCCGACCTCGTCGAAGTCACCGGCGGCGAGCCGCTGTTGCAGCGCAACGTCCACCCGCTGATGACCGCGTTGTGCGACGCGGGCAAGACCGTTCTGCTCGAGACATCGGGCGCCTGCGACGTCTCGCCCTGCGACCCGCGCGTCGTCCGCGTCATGGACCTCAAGACCCCCGGAAGCGGGGAGTCCTCGCGGAACCTGTGGAGCAACATCGAGCACCTCAACGAGCGCGACGAGGTGAAGTTCGTCCTCACCGGCCGGGAGGACTACGACTGGATGCGCGGCGTGCTCGACAAGCACGAGTTGTCGAAGCGGGTGGGGGCCGTGCTCGTGAGCGCCGTCAACACGGTCACCCCCGGCCCCGGCAGCGAGGTCGCCGGCTGCGCCGGGATGTCCATCACCGACCTCGCCGAGTGGGTCATCGCCGACCGCCTGCCCGTGCGGGTGCAGACGCAGCTGCACAAGCTGATCTGGGACCCGACGGCGAGGGGGGTCTAATAACCCCGTTCAGCGGGTGCGGCGAAGCCGCCCTTTTCCGGAGGGGGCGACCGGCCGCGGGACGCTGCGCGTCACCCGCTAAACACAAGGCGGGAGCGCGATAAACTCCGTCTATGCGCACCCGCATCATCCGCAAGTTCACCTTCGACGCCGCCCACCAGCTCTTCACCATGCCCGAAGGCCACAAGTGCCGGCGGATGCACGGCCACACCTACCAATGCGAAGTCGTCTGCGAAGGCGAGGTCGACCCCGCGGTAGGTTTCTTCATGGACTACGCCGACCTCAAGCGCGCCATCGACCCCGTCGTCGATCAGCTCGACCACCGCTACCTCAACGACATCCCCGGGCTCGAAGTCCCCACCGCCGAGATGATCGCCGCCTGGCTCTACGACCGCCTCAAGCCCGAACTCCCGCAGCTCGTCGCCGTCCGCCTCTGGGAAACGCCCAACAACGGCGTCGAGCACGCGCCCTAGCAGCGAAACCCGAAACCCGCACTCACGATGACCCAAGGCCTGCGACGCGTTACCCGTTGAGCGTGGCGTCGGGACTCACCGGTCTAGTGACCCCTAGGCACCACCAGATGCCCGAGACCGCCACCGAAGATGTTCCAATCACTCGCGGACACGGGCCGCGCGAGAAGCCGGCAAGACCGCCGGGACGGTGGCTGGAGACGGGGCTCACGGAAGCGGAACCGGTCGTCCTCAACCGCCCAGTTCGCGGAGCACCGCGTCGAGGGCGGCGTCCAGCCGCCAGTCGGTGTCGTAGGTGCCCTCACTGATCGCTTCGCGGATCGCCAGGACGCGATCGAGGCGGATCGGTTCGACCCCCCGACAGTGACCTCGAACCCCACGGCTTGCGGGGTCCACGGCATCGGCTGAAGTGAGGGACGGGGCGGGATGAGCCCGAGACGGACGGCGGAGTTGATCGACGGCCATGCGGAAGTCCTTTCCGGCAAAAGATCGGGCCGTGCTGAGTATGGCCCGATAACGATCCACCCTGATTATCCCGACATCGCCCATCCCTCCTATACGCAATAAGGGCAATAAATATCCTAATTTAATGACACGTCCGCAAAATTAACGTAAACCGCTAACCCTTTAGGTCTACTCAATCGATAAAAATCTCGGGTGCGACGGCCGCCGGGTCAGGCCGAGGGCGGATCGGAATGCTTGTCCCGCCCCTCCGCAACGATGACCTTACGGGCCAGATCGGCGGGGGTGTGAGCGTCGAGCTTGTGCATCAGGCTGGCCCGGTGGATCTTGATCGTCTGCACGCTGCGGAACAAGGCTTGGGCGATCTCTTTGTTGGTCTTGCCGGCGATGATGTGGTCGAGCACCTCGCGTTCGCGGGGTGTAATCTGCGCTAGGCCCGCCTGGGTCTGGCCGATGCTCTCTTGCCGCTTCCGCCAGTCGCCGGCCTCGTCGAGGACTCGGCGGATGACTTTGTCGAAACGGGGGTCTTGGAGATGGTCTTTGGCGACATACCCCGCCGCCCCCATGCGCGTGGCCTCCGCGGCGAGGTACTCGTCGCCGTAGGCGGTCAGCACGACGACCGGGCTGTGAACCCCCGCGTCACGCAACGCCTCCAGCACGGCCAAACCGTCTTCATCGCCCAGCCGGAAATCCAAAAGAATCAGGTCCGGCACGTGGGCCTGGGCCGCGGCGAGGGCCTCCACCGAATTGCCGTGGGTTTCCAGCGGGTCGCAGTCCACCAGACGCTTGAGCCGGTGCGCAATAATCTCGATGTGATCGGGGTTATCTTCGATTAGCAAAACGTGCACGGGCAGACCTCGAGACCAAGGGTTGATAAAAACGCCCGAGCCCAACCGGCCCACCCGGCGTGCCGAGCCGCCCTCACGCGGCGTGACTCGACCCTAAACCCTCTTGCAAGATGACCTTGAAATATACCGTTTGTTCCGCCCAGCGGAAAGCCTGATGCCCCCAAAACATCCCCCCTCAGCCGCCGGCGGGGGCCAGCCAGCCCAGCGACACCAAAAACCCATCCATCGCCGCCTCGGTCTTCTCGTACATCACCCCGCCATCTCGGCCTCGGTTGAAGAAGCCGTGCTCCTGCCCGGGGTAGACGATCAGTTCGCTGCGGACGCCCAGGCCGGTCATCTCGTCCCGGACCCGCTCGGCCGTGGCCACCGGGATCAAGCGGTCTCGATCCCCCAGCAGCACCAGCGTCGGCGGCATGCCCGCGTGCAGGTTGTGGGCCGGGGAGAATTCCGCCCACCGGCCCGCCACCCGGCCGTGGGCGTACCCGCCGTCCGGCCCGTTGTCGTACACCGGATTGAACAGCACCAGCGCGTCGGGCCGCGGCGACACCACCGCCAACGCCCCCTCGTCCTCCGACCACGCCTCGATCGGCAGCGTCGCCGCCGCCATCGCCAAGTGCCCCCCCCGCCGACCCGCCGCCGGCCCCGATCCGCTCCGGGTCAATCCCCCACGCCTCGGCGTGTTGCCGGACAAACCGCATCGCCGTGATCGCGTCCTTCACGCACTCGTAAGGCGTCGTGCCGTGACCCTTCTTCGTCCGGTACTCCACACACACCGCCACCATCCCCCGCCCGGCGAGGTGTCGAGCCTGGTGTTGGAAGTGCTTCACCGACCCGCCGTTCCAACCCCCACCGAAGAAGAACACCATCGCCGGCCGGCTCGCCCCCTGCTCCGGAGATACTCCCGAGGTCGCTTCCGGGGGCGTTTCCGGGGTCACTTCCGGGGGCGGCTCGTAAATATGAAGCGACAACTCGCCCTGCGGCGTCGTCTTATACGGAACCACCCGGGTCGGCGCCATCGGACCTCCTCGCACCGGCGTCGCCAGCGCAACGCACACGATCAACCCCAAACACCCCGCCCCTCGCCAACCGCATCTTCCGGTTTGATGAATCATCCCCTCATCCTAACCCGTTCCCCCGCCCCCCCGGAATCCCCGCCGCCACGCCGGCCGCGACCCGTACCCCCCCCACCGCCACAGCCACTCCATCGGCCCCATCCGATACCGCCGCGTCCACCACCACGACACCCCCAACTGCAACGCCCACACCCCCATCACCACCCCCAGCTGCGCCGCGTACCCCACCCTTCCGAACCACTCCAGATCGTGCACCGTCCCGTAGAACAACAGCGTGCAAACCACCGACTGCCCCAGGTAGTTCGACAACGCCGTCCGCCCCACCGCCGCCAACGGCCGCATCCACCTCGACAACAACTCTCTCCTCCCCGCCAACCCCATCACCCCCGCCGCGTAACCCACCGCCATCGGCACGCTCCCCCACAGCGTGAACTGAAGCCCCAAAAACAACGCCTCCGGCGACACCCGCTCCCCCGGCGGAAACAGCCACAACCCCCATAGCGTCACCGGCAGCCCCACCCCCACCCCCGCCGCCGCCGCCGCCGCGCACCGCCGACCCGACCACGCCCCCCGCAGCAACCCCCACCGGACCAACGCCATCCCGATCAGCATCAGCCCCCCCGCGTGCCACAGCCCGAACGCGACAAACAGCAGTGTCTGCACCGTCAACGCCGCCGGCGCCCGGAAACCCATCTGCTCCCACCACCCGCCCCGGTACGCCGCCAACTCCGACGCCGTCCACTCGGGGTCGTACCCGAACATCTCCTCCCGCAAATCCGCCGGCCAGAACTGCGCCGACCACCCGATCAACACCGACACCCCGCTCCCCACCGCCACCATCCCCAGCCCCACCCCCAGCAACCGCCCCGCCGGCCACCCCCGCATCAGCCACACCAGACACCCGCACATCGCGTACGTCGCCAGGATATCCCCGAACCAAATCCCGTACGCGTGCACCAGCCCGATCGCAAACAGCCACCCCATCCGCCGGTAGTGCAGCGCCGCGGAACCTCGCCCCACCGCTTTCCGCCGATCGCTCACCAACACGATCCCCGCCCCGAACATCATCGCAAACAACGCCAGGAACTTCCCCTCCGCCAACGCCGACGTCGCCCACCACGCCGCCGCGTCCGCCGCACCCAACGGACCGGCCCACGTCGGCTCCACCGCCCCCGCCTCCGCCTCCGGCAGCGCAAACGACCGGATGTTCATCAACAAAATCCCCAGCACCGCCACCCCCCGCAACACGTCCAGCCCCACCACCCGCCCCGTCGGCCCCAACGGCCCCGGCCCCTGCTCCCTCACCGATTCAATCCGGCCGTCACGCATCACCCGATTCCCCAACACGCACCCAAACATCAACCACGGGCGCAAGCCCGTCGACCCAAATCCATACTTCAATGTAACCACGTCTCAACGACACGACCCATCTTCCCGTTTAGCGGGTGCGGCGCAGCCGCCCTCGTCGCACCCCCACACGCCCCGACTTATCAAAGAGCGAGCCCCGGGCCGCGCCCCGCATCCCGCCGCGGCCGGCGAAATACGAAACGCACCACGACCCACAAGGACCCTCGGCCGACCGACGCCCGGCTCCGACCCCCCGGAAGTTCTCACGCCAAGGCCCGAGCCTCGGCGTGGACTGTCCGAGTCCCCCTTCCGGGGGTGCGGGGTTTCCGACAAGGTGGTGCCCGCAGCATCGCCGCTTCCGTTCGCGTTCCCATCAGCCCGGCAATTCCCGACTCACGAGCAAAGGCGGGCCTTGTCCAACGCCACCCAAGCCAGGCCGGGGCCGACAGAGGCTACGCCTCCATAACAGGACGCACCGCAACCCGGGTGCGCACAAACCGTGCGCTCCCGGCTCGCCGATCACCGTAGCCCCTGCCCCAATCGACAGATAAATTTCTGCCACCACCGCTTATTTTGTGCCTGAAATCGGTGTGGCTTGTGCGCGCCCAACATCGGATTCAAGCCACCGCAAGACCCCGTAGGGCAGGCGCACTCGCCTGCCACGAAGCTTCTCAAAGTTCCGGCAGGCGGGTGCGCCTGCCCTGCAAACTGCCCCCAGCCATCCGCCGCGGGATTGCGCGACGCCGGCCTCGAAAGGCCGCATGGCTCGCCCGGCCATCAAAGTTAAGTGTGCAGTTCCGAGCTTTTCGGCTAGGTTATTCAATGGAGGCCGGGGCGTTCCGGCAGGATTCATTCAAGAAAGCGTGTGTGTCATGTCAATGTGGTTCCGTTCGCTCGCCGTCGGCTTCGCCGTCGCGGGTCTGACTGCCGTACCCGCCGCGGCCCAGTTCACTTTTAATCAGATCGCCGTCACCGGCGACCTCGCCCCCGGCGTCGACGACGGCGCCGAGTTCGACTTCTTCTCAGGCAACCCCACGCTCAACGCGGCCGGCGATGTGGCGTTTGAAGCGTTCCTCCGCAGAGGGAGCGGGCCCGACGCCGGCGACGTGAGTTCCGGTAACAACCGCAACGCGATCTTCGGCCCAGCCGCTGGGGCGGGCACACCGCTGTCCGTCCTGGCCCGTGAGGGGCAGGCCGCCCCCGGCGTCGACGACGGTGCCGAGTTCAGCTTCTTCGGCAGCCCCGCGCTCAACGACGCCGGCGATGTGGCCTTCTCCGCCGGCCTCCGTTTGGAGGACGGGTCCGGTGCCGGCAACGTCGACACCGGCAACAACAGGACCGCGATCCTCGGCCCGGATGCCGGGGGTGGGGCGCCGTTGTCCGTGCTGGCCCGCGCAGGCCAGACCGCGCCCGGCGTCCACGACGGAGCCGAATTCGATCTCTTCTCGGGCACCCCCACGCTCAACGCCGCCGGCGACGTGGCGTTCTTGGCTAGCCTCCGCACGGTCGCCGGCGACGTGGACGACAGTAACGACACAGGGTTGTTCGCGTTCGTCGACGGCGTGCTCAAACTGATCGTCCGCGAGGGCGATCTCGTGGACGTTGTCCCCGCCGACGGGCTCGCCGAGGCCCTCACGGTCAGCGCGATCAACTTTGACAACGATGTGTTCGACGGTTCGACCGGGTTCAACGACGCGGGGACGCTGGCGTTCGGGCTGGCGTTCACCAACGGCACGTCAGGTATTTTCACCGTCACGGTGCCTGAGCCGGGGGCGGGGTTCGTGCTGCTCGCCGCGTTGGGCGGCGTGCTTCGGCCGCGGCGGGTGGCTCGGCCAGCCTGACTGAGCCGAGTACACGATGATCCGGTGATGGCGGTATCATCATGACTGATCGAGACTGAGCGTCAGCCGTTGAGTGCGTCGATCACCATGCGGCCGACTTCGTCGGTGCCGTAGCCCGAGCGGTCGAGGGACTTGCCGGCGAACTGGGGGGTGACGCGCTGAACGGCGGCGCCGATGGCTTCGCCGGCCCGCACCGCCGAGGCGTTGTTTTGGATCCGGCCGACTTCGCGGCACAAGAGGCCCATGGAGTCGATGGCGGCGATGGGGTTGGCCACGTTCTGACCGGCGATGTCGGGGGCGCTGCCGTGGACGGGCTCGAACATGCTGGGGCTCTGGCCGGTGGGGTCGAGGTTGCCGGAGCTGGCGATGCCCATGCCGCCGGCGATGGCGGCGCCGAGGTCGGTGATGATGTCGCCGAACATGTTGGGCACGACGATCACGTCGTAGTCCTCGGGACGCGTCACCATGAACATGCAGCAGGCATCGACGTGGTGGTAATTCGTCTCGACCCCCGGAAATTCTTCGGCGATTTCGTTGAAGGTGCGGAGCCAGGTGTCGCCGGCGAAGTTCAACACGTTGGTCTTGTGGACCAGCGTGAGCTTCTTCCGGCCCCCGGAAGCGCCGCGGGCTTGTGCGGTCTCGAAGGCGTAGCGGACGCAGCGTTCGACGCCGTGGCGGGTGGCGACCATGGTCTGGTTGGCGACTTCGTGGGGGGTGCCCTGGCGCAGGATGCCGCCGAGGCCGCAGTAGAGGTCTTCGGTGTTCTCGCGGACGCAGACGAAGTCGATGTCGTCGGCGGTCTTGTTTTTGAGCGGGGTCTCGATGCCGGGGTAGAGCTTGACGGGGCGGAGGTTGACGTACTGATCGAGGTCGAAGCGGAGCTTGAGGAGGATGCCCTTCTCGATGACGCCGCCGGCGAGGCGGGGGTCGTTGGGCCGGCCGCCGACGGCGCCGAGCATGATGGCGTCGTATTCGCGGAGGGTCTGGATGTCGTCGTCGGTGAGGACGTGGCCGGTCTCGAGGAAGTGGGTTGCCGAGAACAGGAAGTCGGTCCGCGCGTACTCGAATCCACTTCCGGGGGCGGTGGCGTCGAGGACGGCGAAGGCTTGTTCGACGACTTCGGGTCCGATGCCGTCGCCGGCGAGGTTGGCTATCTTCAACGTCATGACGGATGCTCCTGCTCCGGGAAGTGGCTCACCCCCGGAAAATCCCGAGCGCGGCGGGGCATCTTACGAAAAAGATCGGCCGCTGCCGTGTCCGGGCTGCGGCTACGACCTACGTGCGACGCCGCTCGACAGGTCCGCCCGTGTGGCGTGTCCCGAGTGCGGCCGGGCCGAGACGAAGGGGCGTCTGCTCTACCTCCGCGACCAAGACCCCATTACGCGGGGTGACTTGGTCGCCACGGTTCTGACATACCCGTTTCTTGCCCTGCCCGCGGCTCTGGCTGGCTTGTGCTGCGTTTGCCTGATCAACGCGGTTACGGGCCCCGGCGTCTTACGTTGGTCCTGGGTCCTGATCCCTTGCGGAGCGATGGCCCTAGCCAATCTCTACATCGGCCGCGGTGTCGTGTCGCGGGTCGTAGCGCGCCGACGCAGCGTCGTCCCCTCGGCCGCAACCCGGACCGGGCCCGACTACCGGATCGGCTTGGCGCTGTGGGTTTTGGTCGCGACCGTGCTGTCGGCGTTATACGCCGCGCTGTTCCCGGTGTGTGTGTTCGGAGTCGCACGATTGATCACGATCTAACGGTTGGTTGCTCGCCGGATTATGATTTGCGACATGGCAGAGGTGTCGCGAATCCGTCCGGGGCCGCGTGAGGCGTATGTGCTCGCGGCGGGGGTGTTGCTGGGGGTGCTGGCGGGG
>JBCBSA010000085.1:0-9007 GCA_039819425.1 Planctomycetota bacterium | reverse complement strand
GACTGAGCGACTTTTGACGAGGGGTTCGGGGTGCTTTTAGCCTCTGCATCGTGAGCGACCCCAAAGACGCCCTCGCCCAAGCCAAGAAGAAGCTGAAGCAGCTCGGTGCCTCGGCCCTCGTGCGCAAAGAAGAGCTCGAAAAAGAGCTCGAGCGGATCGAGGCCGACGTGAAAAAGGTCGAAGCGGAGCAGGTCGCCGCGGTCGACGACGAGGCGTTCGATGCGGTCGGCCAGGACGTTGAAGGTTAGGTCGAGGCCGACGCCGGTGAAGTCGAGGTCGGGGCCGACGAGGCGAACCGGACCGGCGGAGCGGACGTGGCCGCGCTCGCGGTCGAAGGTGGTGACGTCGTCGAGGTACAAGCGGAACTGGACGTGGCGGTCTGACGCCAGGTCGGCGGCCTCGCCGGGCGGGGGCTGGTACTGGGTGACGACGGTGTTGCGCCGGAACTCGCCGCGGTTGGGTTCGTTGCCGGGGTGGAAGAACTTGCCCTCGTCGGCGGTGATCAAGAGCACCCGGCCCGAGGGGAAACGCATCTCGGCGGCGGGCCGTTTGGCTTCGGCGACGAAGTCGGCCAGGGGCGTGACCTCGGCGGCGCTGAAGCGGGTGACGCTGCCGTCGGAGTCTTCGCGGTAGAGCTCGGTGATGTCGAAGTCGCGGACGACCTCGACCGGCTGGACCCGGCCGCGGTCGGGCTGAGCGAGGTCGTCGAACGTCACGCCGGGCGAACTGATCACGGGCGGCGTGGGCGCGGGCCCGGTCGACGCCGACTGCGCCGGTCCGCCCAGCCAGGCGGCGAGCGCGACCACGATGATCGCCGCCACAACCCCGCCGCCTACGAGCATGACACTTCTTCCCATCGGGCTATTGTCCGCGTGTCGGCGGGTAAGTTCAAGTGCCCGACGGTCGCGGCCCCGGAGAGGGCTCGGTATCATCGCCCGCTGCCAATCCGCTCCCCAAACCTCGGAAACCCCGGAAACTTGATCGCCATGATCGGCAAAGTCTTCAAAGCCTACGACGTCCGCGCCCTCTACCCCGACCCCCTCGACGAGTCCGTCGGCTGGAAGGTCGGCCTCGCCACCGGCCGGTTCCTCAAAGAGCAGAACGGCCCCGGCAAGGTCGTCGTCTCCCGCGACCACCGGCCCGCCGCCCCTGGCATGGCCAAAGCCCTGATCGACGGCCTCCGCGCCGCCGGCATGAGCGTCGTCGACCTCGGCCGGTGTGACACGTCGATCCAATACTTCGCCATCCCCCACCTCGACGCCGTCGGCGGCGTCCAGTGCACCGCCTCGCACAACCCCATCGACTACATCGGCTACAAGATCAGCCGCGAACAGGCCAAGCCCGTCGGGGCCGACACCGGCCTCAAAGACATCGAAGCCATCGCCCAATCCCTCGAAGGCGATTGCCCTCCCCCGGCCTCGGAAAGCAGCTACGAGGAGGCCGACATCTGGCCCGCCTACCGCGAACACATCCTCGGTTTCATGGGCGAGCTCAAGCGTCCCCTCAAGCTCTTCGTCGACGCGTCCAACGGCTGCGGCATCGCCCTGCTCGACAGAGTCTTCTCCAACGTCCCCAACCTCGAGATCATCACCGCCAACGACGAGTGGACCGACGACTGGGCCCACGAACCCAACCCCCTCGTCGCCGAGAACATGGTCCCGACACAGGACGGCGTGCAGAAACACTCGGCCGACCTCGGCGCGTGTTTCGACGGCGACGCCGACCGCTGCATGCTCGTCGACGACACCAGCGAGCTCTGCGGCTGCGACCACCTCACCGCCTGGCTCGCCCACCATTTCGTCGCCGTCAACCGCACCGATCCCGCCGCCGAGAAACCCACCAGCATCGTCTACGACCTGCGGTCGTCCAAGGTTGTTCCGGAAACGATCGAAGCCCTCGGTGCCAAGCCCGCCGTCTCCAAAGTCGGCCACGTCAACATCAAGGCCAAGCTCCGCGAGACCGCCGGCGTCTTCGGCGGCGAACTGTCGGGCCACTTCTACTTCCGCGGCAACAGCTACGCCGACTCGGGCGCGATCACCCTCGCCACCGCCCTGGGCGTCTTGTCTCAGTCCGACGACAACCTCTCCGACCAGATCGCCCCCTTCCGCAAGTACCCCCAGTCCGGCGAGATCAACTTCGAAAACGAAGACAAGCAGGGCACCATGGACGCCCTCAAAACCAAGTATGGCCCCGACGGCGAGGTCATGGAGCTCGACGGCGTCACCATCGACTGCTGGGACAGCAAGGGTTGGTGGTGCAACGTCCGGGCCAGCAACACCGAGCCGTTGCTGCGCCTCAACGCCGAGGCGAAGGACGAGAAGACCTTGGCCGAGCTGCTCGCCGAGATTAAGCCCAAGCTGGGCGTCGTGGCCGAGGGTCATTGATTCGCGACCGTAGCCACACCCTCAAACCGAACGGGCAAGACCATGGAACCGGCCGGGGACGAGTTAATCGAATCGTTGCGTGAGGCGTTAGGCGTCTCGCCGGACAACGTGCCGCTGCGTCGTCAACTAGCGGTCGTGTTGATGCGTCGCGGCGAGTTGGACCAGGCCGAGCATGTCTTGCGGGAAGGGCTGACCCAGGCGGGGCAGAGCGAGCAACTGCAACTCACGCTCGCCGAGTGCTTCCAACGCAAGGGCAAGACGTCCGAGGCGTTGGTCATCGTCGAGGGCCTCGCCGCTCGGCCCGACGCCCCGGCGACGACCCGCTTGATGCTGGCCCGCCTGCTGCTGCGGACCGGCGACCTCGATCGGGCCCGCGCCGCGTACCGACGCGCGATCGACGACCAGCCCGGTCTGGCCGACGAAGAGTTGGCCGCCTCGCTCGGTGCGACCTCCGAGTCCGCCGCCGACGATGAGGATCAAGAGGACATCGACGAGCAAGGCCGAGTCCGCCTCCGCGCCGACCCCGCGTCCGGCGCGGTCCCCGTCGAGATGGAGAAGCCCGACGTCGACTTCGACGACGTCGGCGGCATGGCCACGCTCAAGGAAGAGATCCGTCTCAAGATCATCGCGCCTCTCGAAAACACCGAGCTGTACCGGGCCTACGGCAAGGCGGTCGGCGGCGGCATCCTGATGTACGGCCCACCGGGTTGTGGCAAGACCCACATCGCCCGCGCCACCGCCGGCCAGATCGACGCCGGCTTCATCCCCGTCGGCATCCACGACGTGCTGGACATGTACCTGGGCAACTCCGAGGCCAAGCTCCACGCTCTCTTTCAGTACGCCCGGCAGCACACGCCCTGCGTCCTGTTCTTCGACGAGGTCGACGCCCTCGGGGCCAAGCGCAGCGACATGCGGGGCTCGGCCGGTCGTCAGGTGATCAACCAGTTCCTCTCCGAGCTCGACGGGGTGAAGGACTCGAACGACGGGCTGCTGATCCTGGCGGCGACCAACGCGCCGTGGTCGCTGGACTCGGCGTTCAGCCGGCCGGGCCGGTTCGACCGGGTGCTGTTCGTCCCCCCGCCGGACGAGCCGGGGCTGGCGGGCATCCTGCGGGTGCTTTTGCGGGGCAAGCCGCAGGCCGAGATCGACGCCGAGGCGGTCGCCCGCAAGTGCCGCGGCTTCAGCGGCGCCGACGCCAAGGCCGTCGTCGACCTCGCCGTCGAGGCCAAGCTCCGCGAGGCGATGAAGACCGGCGTCCCCGCCCCGCTGACCACCAAGGACTTAGTCAAAGCGTCGAAACAGGTCAAGCCCTCGACCCGCGAGTGGTTCGCCACCGCGAAGAACCACGCGCTGTACGCCAACGAGGGCGGGCAGTACGACGAGATCCTCGACTACCTGAAGATGCGATGAAGCCGACGGTGTTGGTCGACCGGGCCGAAGCCGCGCTGGACCTGGGGCGCTCGGCCGAGGCCGCCCGCTTCGCCGCCGAGGCGCTGGCGCTGGACCCTAACGACGGGGACGCGAAGTACGCCCTGGCCCGGGCTCAACGCGACCAAGGCCGGCTCGATGAAGCTGAGGCCACGGCCCGGGACCTGCTCGCCCAGTACCCCGAAGTCGCGTGGAACCACCATCTCTTAGGCAGCGTGATCGACCACCGCGTTGGCATGGCCGCCAAACGGCAGGCGTGCGCCCATTACGAACAGGCGTATCGCCTTCGCCCGGACGATGCCGATTTGGCCGAGGACTACGCCGATGCGATGCGTCGGACCGATCGTCTGGTCGAGGCCAAACGCGTCGCGGTGGCCGGGCTGAGGGAGTCGCCCGATCACGTGGGTCTGTTGCGGGTGCGTGCGCGGCTGGCGCTGAAGCTCGACGAGCCGCTCGTCGCTTCGCGGCTGAGCCGGCGGGCCTTGGCGTTGGCTCCGGAAGACGCCGAGGCCCACGAAGTTCGTGCGGCTGTGGCGTTCGCTCGTGACCGCTACGTGGTGGCGGAACGTCACGAACTCGAAGCGTTGCGTCTGCAGCCGAGTCGAAACAGTTGGGTGGCCCGCCAAGGCATCCGTGAGGCCCGGTACATGCAGTCGCCGTGGTACGTCGTTTCGCTGGTTCCGGTGGGCCTGGTGTTTGCGCCGCCCTGGCCGTGGAGGGCGTTGACGATGGCGGTCGCTGCGGCGGCGTTCGTGTGCCTTTGGCCGATCAGCGGGTGGGCGATTTTGGCGAACCTCATATATTTTGTTGCCGCACGGACCGCGATCTGTGCGTGTCGTGGCTCGCGGCCGCGCGGCGGGCCACTGGGCTGAAACCCCTCCGGAAAACGCACCATGAACCCCCACACCGCCCGCGCCCAGTTACTGCTTCAGCAGAAGCGCTACGACCAGGCCGCCGAGTCGCTGCGTCGGGCGCTCGGCGAACACCCCGACGACCCGATCGCGCACGCCTGGCTGGGCGTCGCCCTCTCCGAGACCGGGGACGTGCCGGGGGCGAAGGCGTCACTCGGCGAGGCGATCCGGCTCGCGCCGGACCACCACTACCCGCACTTCGTGCTCGGGCACGTCTACCTCGACGAGAAGAAGCTCATCGACGCCCGCCGCGCGGCGGACGAAGCGATCCGGCTGGCCCCCGAGGAGCCGGGCCCGTTTGCGCTGCGGGCTCAGATCGAGGCGTCGTCGGGCAACTGGGAGGACGCGTTGGGTTGGGCCGAGCGTGGCCTGGAGCGGGACCCCGAACACACGGGGCTGGGTAACCTGCGGGGGATGGCGTTGACGCAGTTGGGCCGACGGCGTGAGGCCGGCGAGGCGGTCGACCGCAACCTCCAGGCCGACCCGGAAGACCCGATGTCGCACGCCAACCGCGGCTGGCAGCGGCTCCACGCCGGGCGGGCGCGGGAGGCGTTGGATTGCTTCCGCGAGGCGCTGCGGCTCGAGCCCGGCCACGAGTGGGCCAAGGCCGGGCTGGTCGAAGCGCTCAAGGCGCGGAACCCGATCTATCGTTTTTTGCTGGGGTACATCCTTTGGATGGCGCGGCTGGACGGGCGGACACGGTTCTGGCTGATCCTGGGGGGGTATCTGGCTTATCGGGGGATGCTGGTGGTCAGCCGAGAGTCGCCGGGGCTGCGGCCGCTGCTGTGGCCGGTCATCGGGGCGTACCTGGCGTTCGTGTTGCTGACGTGGGTGGGCGTGCCGTTGTTCAACCTCTTGGTCCGCCTGAACCCGCACGGCCGACACGCGCTGGACAAGTGGTCCCGCATCTCCAGCAACGCGTTCGGAGGCTTCCTGCTCGCGGGGCTGATCGTCGCCGGGGTCGGGCTGGCGACGGCGTCGGTGATGGCTTACGCCTCGGCGGTCTACCTCGGGGTTTTAGCGGTGACATCGGGGTTAAGCCTGCTCCACGACGGCCCGGCCGACCGGCGGAACCACCTGATCGCGGCGGGGGTCAACGCCGCGGCCGGGGCGGGGGCGCTGGCGTGCATCGCGGTGGACAACCTCGGGGCGTTCACGACGCTCGCGGCGGTGTTCTGGCTGTCCCTTCTGGTCTTCATGTTCATCCCGGCCAAGGGTCAGTAAACTCGACGAACGGCCTCGGCGCAGAACGCCGTGCCGCTCGACCTCAATCGCCCCAAGCTCGGGATACCCATGACGCCAAAGCAAGTCCTCCAACTCGTCAAGACCAAGAAGATCGAGTTCGTCGATTGCCGCTTCATGGACTTCCCCGGGCTGTGGCAGCACACGACGTATCCCGTCTCGGAGCTGACCGAGCAGGCGTTCACGCACGGCTTCGGGTTCGACGGATCGGCGATCCGCGGCTGGCAGGCGATCAACGAGAGCGACATGCTCGTGGTGCCGGTGGCGGACACGGCCAAGGTCGACCCGTTCTACGAGCGGCCGACGCTGTCGATGATCTGCGACATCAAGGACCCGGTCACGAAGAAGTCCTACAGCCGGGACCCGCGCAGCATCGCGCGCAAAGCGGGGGACCACCTGCGCAAGTCGAAGATCGCCGACACGGCGTACTTCGGGCCGGAGCTGGAGTTCTTCCTGTTCGACCGGGTGCGGTACGACCAGACGGTGAACGCGGCGGTGTACGAGGTCGACTCGGCCGAGGGCGTGTGGAACCGCGGGCGGGACTGGCCGGGTAACCTCGGCAACCAGGTCCGGCAGCGCGAGGGCTACTTCCCCTGCCCGCCGATGGACGCCATGCACGACCTGCGTAGCGAGATGGTCGCGGTGATGCAGGAACTGGGGCTCATCGTCGAGTGCCACCACCACGAGGTCGCCACCGGCGGGCAGGCCGAGATCGACCTGCGGTACATGAAGCTGTTGCCGATGGCCGACGCGTGCATGCTCTACAAGTACGTGGTCAAGAACGTCGCCGCCCGCCACGGCAAGGTCGCCACGTTCATGCCCAAGCCGCTCTTCGGCGACAACGGCAGCGGCATGCACACCCACTTCTCCCTTTGGAAACGCGGCAAAAACCTCTTCGGCGGCCGACGCTACGGCGGGTTCTCTCGGCTCGGGCTCCACGCCATCGGCGGCATCCTCAAGCACGCCCCATCGCTGCTCGCCTTCACCAACCCCACCACCAACAGCTACAAACGCCTCGTCCCCGGCTACGAGGCCCCGGTCAACCTGACCTACTCCTCCCGCAACCGCTCGGCCGCGATCCGCATCCCCCAGTACTCGCAGAACCCCGACACCCGCCGGCTCGAGTTCCGCTGCCCCGACTCGTCGTGCAACCCGTACCTCGCCTTCGCCGCGATCCTCATGGCCGCGCTCGACGGGATCAAGAACGAGACCGATCCCGGCGAGCCGTTGGACCAGGACCTCTACGACCTCGACCCGGCGGAGCGTGAGTCGATCCCCGCCGCGCCGGCCGAGCTGTCGGTCGCCCTCGACGCCCTCGAGGCCGACCACGACTACCTGCTCGACGGCGGCGTCTTCACCGACGACGTGATCCGCTACTGGATCCAGTACAAGCGGGAAGAAGAGGTCAGCGCTCTGCGGGCCCGGCCGCATCCGTACGAGTTCTGTATGTATTTCGACATCTGACCCCCGCAGTAGACCGCCGCGTGTTGCCCCATAAAGCCGCGACCGCTGGTCGCGCGGCCGCGGCGGATAGGTTTTCACCCTGCGGGTGAAACGCGCGACCACCGGTCGCGGCTTTGTATCCATCCCGTCAATCCGGGCTGTAGGCCGTCGCCGCGTCGCGGAAGACGAGGTAGGCGTCGCCGGTGTCGGGGTCGTCTTCGAAGAAGTCGTCCCAGTCGTTGTAGACCCCTCCGCCATACTTGGTCTGCTCGAGGCGGTGGGTCGTCTCGAACGAGGCGCTGTTGTCGTTGCGGACCACGCCGCCGCGCCAGTCGCCGGAGCCGGCTTCGGTCCAGACGCTGGAGAGGTCCGCGGGGCCGGTGCCGACGGCGCGGTCGCCCATGACGATGGCGGAGGTGTTGAGCGTTTCTTTCCACTCGCTGCGTTCGGCCTCGGCGAGGATGCCGAGCAGGGCGTAGGAGTAGTGGTCCGCGGTGATCGGCTCGTAATCATCGCTACCCGGTGGTGTTTCGGCTTCGACGGCCCGGAAGTCGGCGGGGTTGATCATGTAGTCGGGGGTGAAGAAGTTGCCTTCGAGCAGGACCCATAGCCGAGCTCCGGGGTGGGTGCCATCGCCGGAATGGCCGGTGGCTTCGCCGTCGGAGACGACGTTACCCGAGCCGTCGAGGCCGGGGAAGAAGCCGTCGTTGCCGCCGATTTTGTTGGACTGGGCGAAGGTGACGAAGCCTTGGTGAATACCTCGCAACTGGGTGTTGTTTGCCATCGGGCGGTGGCCGCCGCGACGAGAACCACCGAGCATGGGCAGCAGCAGGGCGATCAACACGACAACCGAAACGATGACGACGAGGAGTTCGAGGGCAGAAAAACCGGATGGACGGGTGCGCAATGACATCGCACGATCTCCTGTGTGAAAGAAGAAAGCTCAAGAAAAGGCCACGAGACACGCCCGGAGGCTCACGTGAGCTTCTCCGGGGGCGGGGGCGTGCGGCGGGTTGTCGGGTGAGAGAGCCGAGCGACGGGGATGGATCGACAGATCAGCGGATAGACAATGACGAGGGTTGTCGGGTCGGCGGGTCACCGGTTCCGCGAACACGCGGGGCGGCGGGTGCGTAGTTTCGGCAAACACCCGGCGGTTTGCGGGAGCGTGTCCCGCGGCGGAGTACTCCTCGGAGACGGATCCGCCCCGATCGTCGGGGGCGTGGCGACAGGAGCGAGGCTCCACCTGAGCGTATCGGTCATGCCGGCCGGGGTCGAGCGAAATCTCGAAAGAAACGCGGTCCGGGCGACGGCTGCACGCGGGGCGAAGATTGGCCGATAATGACGGTTCGATGCGAAGACTGACTTACGCCTGGTTGTGGATCGCGTGCGGGGCCTGGGCGATGACGGGGTTCGGCTGCGCCACTTCCGGGGGCGGAAGTGGTACGGGTACGACACGGTCTTCGGTTGGGTCTTCTGGGGGTGAAGTCCGCATCACCGCCGATCAGCGCGTCCGGGCCGGTCAGATCCTCAAGGAAGCGGGCCAGCTCGACGCGGCGCTGGTCGAGTTCAACCGGGCTCTCGAAGTCAACCCGCGATCGG
>JBCBSA010000084.1:0-9044 GCA_039819425.1 Planctomycetota bacterium | reverse complement strand
AGTACGCGGTAGCGTGCGGCGGGGGCGGGACGCACCGGATGGGGCTGTACGACGCGGTGCTGGTCAAGGACAACCACCTCGCGCACGTGCCCGAGAGCGAATGGACGGCGGCGTTGTCGGCGATGGCGGCGCGGGCGCGGCGGGAGGTGCCGGGGCTGAAGTTCGTGATGGTGGAGGTGGACACGTCGGCGCAGCTCGAGCGGGTGTTGGCGGTGCCGGCGGGGACGTTGGACCTCGTGCTGCTGGACAACATGGGGTTTGACGCGTTGCGGGAGGCGGTGGCCCTGCGGGACCGGGTCGCGCCGGGCGTGCGGCTCGAAGCGAGCGGCGGGGTGACGCTCGAGACGGTGCGGGCGATCGCCGAGACGGGGGTGGACCGGGTGTCGGTCGGGGCGTTGACGCACTCGTCGGTGAACCTGGACCTGGGTCTCGATATCGCGGGGCTGTCCGCCGGCGAGGGGCAGACGGCTTGACCGAGACGCCGTTGGAAGCCTGGGCCGACGCGCTCGAGGCCCGCTTCGGCGGCGACCGGCCGGTGCGGGTGTACCGGGCGACGGGCAGCACGCAGGACGTGGCCCGAGTGATGACGACGAGCGAGCCGTCGCCCGGCATGGGGGCCGTGGTGGTCGCCGATGGGCAGACCGCGGGTCGTGGGCGGCAGGGCAAGGCGTGGCACTCGCCCCCCGGAAAGGGGTTGGCGTTGAGCGTCGCGGTGGCGTCTGTCCGAGCGTCTGATCGGTTGTCGTTGGCGGTGGGCGTCACGCTGGCGGAGGCGCTCGACCGTTGGCTGGTGCCGGCCGGCCGGTCGACGGGGATCAAGTGGCCCAACGACCTGGTGGTCGACGGGCGGAAGCTGGGGGGGGTGCTGGTGGAAGCGGCCGAGGGCTTCGCGGTGGTGGGCGTCGGGCTGAACGTCGGGGTGGCGTCTGACGACTTGCCCGACGGGTTGCGGGACGCCGCGACGAGCCTGTCGATCTGCGGCGCGTCGGCCGACCGGCTAGACGTGTTGCTCGACGCGGTGGCGGCGATCGACCGGGCGGCGGCCGGGATCGACGACGACGCGCTGCGGGCCGCCTGGTCGCGTCGCTGCGAGACGCTGGGGCGCGACGTGCGGTTGACCTGCGACGGCGAAGTGGTCGCGGGCCGGGTGATGGAGATCGACCCGGACGCGGGGCTGGTGGTGCGTCGACCCGACGGCGAGGTCGTCCGGCTGCGTGCGGCGACGACGAGCGTGATCGAAACCGCGGGGAATTAACCGGGCTTACTTCGTCGGCACGTCGGCCAGCTCGAAACCGGCGGGGGTCGGCGTCGCGGGGTCGGTGCCGCGGTTGACCTCGGCGAGTTGGGCGGCTTCGAGTGAACGGGCGGCGGCCTCGGCGACCCGTTGGGCCCGCTCGGCGGCGGCGACGAACTGGGCGGCGTGGTCCTGCTCGGCCCGCCAGGCGTCGGCGGCCAGTTCGGCGCCCGCCTGGATCGCCTCGGCCTCGGACTGGAGGCGGTCGGCGGCCAACCGGGCTTCGTCCGCCTGTTGACGGGACCACGCGGCGGCGGCGACCGCGGCGGTGTACGCCTCGGCGGCGGCGAGGGCCTGGGCTTCGGAATGCTCGGACGCCTGGGCGAGGACCGCGGCCATGTCGGCCTCACGCTGGGCGACGGCGGCCCGCCGTTCGGCGATCCGCGCCGCCTCGTCCGCGGCTTCCGCCGCGGCGCGGGCAGTGTCGGCCTGACGGCTCGCCGCCAACGCGGTCTGCTCGGCTTTGACCTCGGCCGACTCGCGCTCGACCAGCTGCGCCGCCGCGTCGCGCTCGGCCTGGGCCACGGCGTACTGCCGCTCGGTCACCGCCGC
Organism: Planctomycetota bacterium; assembly: GCA_039819425.1. Taxonomy (GTDB): domain Bacteria; phylum Planctomycetota; class Phycisphaerae; order Phycisphaerales; family Phycisphaeraceae; genus Algisphaera. The sequence goes on along the minus strand of JBCBSA010000084.1, from coordinate 7,198 downwards.
CGACGCGGAGGCGACTTGCTGTAACGCCGTCGCCGCGGCGTCGGCCTGCGCCTCGGCGACCCGCTGCGCTTCGGCCACCCGGGCCCGCGCCGCTTCGGCCAGGGACTCCGATTCGTCCCACATGGCGCGCGCTTCGGCGGCTTCCTTCTCGGCGATCGCCGCGAGCGCGAGGTACTCCAGCGACGCCTTGAGCACGTAGCTCGACGCGGTGAGGTAGAGGTAGCCGTCGCCGGCCAGGGCGATCGAGTCGGGCCGCTGCATCCGGGCGTCGGCGACGAGCGACTCGATCGCGCCGTCGGGCCGGCGGACGTGCACGGCGTGGTGGTCGAGGGCGGCCATGTAGAGGTCGCCGGTGGCGTGATTGAACGCGAGCCCGTCCATCGCCGAGCCGGTCGTGCCGAGGTCCTCGACGGCGTAGGCGCGCTCCGCGTCGGTCAGGCGGGCGTCGCGCAGGGCGGCGGTCGGCACGCGGTACAGCTTCCGTCCCGCCAGGGCGTGATAGTAGAGGTGGCCGTAGTCGTCGGAGAGCTCGAGCCCCGCGACGCCGAGGCGGCGGTGAGCACCAGACCCCCGGGAGTCCTCGGCACCGCCGTTGTCTTGTCCCGCGGCGACGGCGGCTTCCGGACGCATGGACGGGTGGCCCATCAGCACGGCCCGGGTCTCGCGCTGCTTGAGGTCCACGACGTAGAGGCCGCCGCGCCTGGCGTCGGACAGGTACGCGGTGCCGGTGGTCGGGTCGACGCGGACGTCGCTGAGCCGGCTGTCGGGCGCGAAGTCGCGGCGGTGGTCGAAGTAGAAGACCTGCGCGATCGAGTCGTCGGCGAGGTCGATCTTGAACAGCTTGGGCCCGGCCAACACCACACCCCCCCGCTGCGGGTTGCCCGCGTCGAGGATCCACAAGAACTCGCCCGCCGCCGACTCGGTCACGGTCAACGCCTGGGCGCTGACGATCGCCCGCAACGCCGACGGCCCCGGTCGGCCGTCCCAGCGGTTCCACGACGCGGTCGGGTACGGCCGCAGCTGGCCGTGTTCGCCCAGCTCCCCGACGGCCACGCCCGGCTGGCCCTCGATCCAGGGGAACGTCACGAAGACCCGTCCGGTCGACGTCACCGCGATGCCCGCGGGCTGCTCGCCGGCGAACGACGCGACCTCGACGACGAGGCGGTTGAGGTCGGGCGTGGCCGACGACGAGGCGTTCTCGCCCGACCAGGCGTGGCCGGCCACGGGCGTGGTCGAGCAGCCGGCCGAGCCCAGGGTCAGGGCCAGGGCGGAGGCGGTGAGGACGGCGGGAAAAAACCTAGGCATGGCCAACTCCGGCAAGCAAAGACTGCGAGACATCGGAGTTGCATCGACTTTCCCGGACCCTCGATTCAGCGTCGCAGAAACCAACCGAGCGCAAGTCGCGCGGCGACGGGGTGGGGTCGTGAGGCCTGTGACGTTTCGGGGGGCCGCGCGGGCGGGGCAGGTGGCGCGAGGCAGGAAAGTAGGAGCGGCAGGATTCGAACCCGCGACCGAGCCATTATGAGTGGCCAGCTCTAACCACTGAGCTACGCTCCCAAACCTAAAGGCAAACCGTACCTCACGCGACAAGTTTAACGTCGCCCGCCGGTTTGCCGAGGTTGTCGTTAGCGATCTTTGTCGGGGGTCTCAAAATCGTTCGGCACCTGACTCAATCTCTCCCTGAAAAAGGACGATGCGGTTCCATGTTTCAGCCTCTGATTCTGGTGGTGGACGACGACCCGGCGATGGTCCGGGCGATCCAGAGGTCGCTGCGTTCCGAGCCCTTCCGCCTCCACGCGGAAGACGGGGCCGGCTCGGTGATGCGGGCGATCGAGAACGAGTCGCCCGCGGTCGCCCTGATCGACTGGCACCTGCACGGCAACAACGCCCAGGAGTTGATCGAGTCGATGGCGTTGGCGTTCCCGCGGTGCGTCGTCATCGTGTTCAGCGGCGACAACCGGCCGGAGGAGCGCCGCCGCGGGATCAACGCCGGGGCGTGGATGTGGGTGAACAAGCTCGAGGCCGCTTCGTTGCCGAGCTACGTCGCGCAGGCCATGCTGGAACACGAGCGCCGGGCCAGCGAATACGGCATGAGCCTGACGGAGGTCCAGGGCCGGCTGGTCTCGGCGCGGATCGCCCGGTTCGGCGGCAACCTCTCCGCCGCCGCGTCGTCGCTGGGCATCCACCGCAACACCGCCAAACGCATGCTGGAACGCTGGCAAGAGGCGGGGTGACGCCGAAATCCCCCGTGAATTTTGCAGCACGTCGGCCGCCCGACGGACCGAAAACCGCGTCGGCACGCACGATCGCCCGCGCGTCCTGCAGCACCGCGTCGATTCGGCGAAATCAGGGGTTGCCGGGGCCATCGGCGCGGCTATGTTTACGGGGTCGACGGCAGTAGTTCCGAAACAAGGTTTCGATTCCGAACCCGAACCGCCAGCGACCGTTTCGCAATCTTGCCCCCGGAAGGCGGTGGCTTGAGCTTCGGCTCAGCCGCCGCTTTTTTCATGTGCCCGGCACCCACGGGAACGCACAAACGTGCATGCTTCGCGGGTGACGCGCAGCGTCCCGCGGCCCCCCGGCACCGGAAAAGCCGGCCCCCGGAAAAGAGGGCCACGCCGCACCCGCTCGACGTGGGGTTGAGCCTACCGAGCGTGTACGATTCGGCATCACGCACCGCTCCCACCTCGCGACGAGTCGAGGCGACGGGTTGTCGGTCAACGGCTCAGGGACACGTGGAGTCCCGATCGTTCAGGGAGTTTCGCCATGCGGTATCGATTGCGTTGGTACGGGACGTTGTTGACGGCCTTGTTTGGGGTGATCGGCTGCGGGCCCGCGACGTTTGTCGTGGGGGTCGCGCCGGGCGGGCAGCGGCTGCAGGCGACGGTGGTCGAGGACGACGGCCGGCCCTTCAGCCCACGCGTGGCGATGATCGACGTGACGGGGCTGATCGCCAACGCGGATCAGAGCGGGCTGTTGTCGGCGGGGTACAACCCGGTGGCGACGCTGACCGAGGCGCTCGACGCCGCGGCGGCCGACCCGAAGGTGAAGGCGGTCCTGCTGCGCATCAACTCGCCGGGCGGGACGGTGACGGCCAGCGACATCATGTACCGCGAGGTGAAGCGGTTCCGACAGCGTTCGGGCAAGCCGGTGGTGGTGCTGATGATGGACGTGGCGGCGAGCGGCGGGTTCTACCTCGCCTGCGCCGGCGACCACGTCGTGGCGTACCCGACGACCATCACCGGGAGCGTCGGGGTGGTGCTGCAGACGCTGAGCGTGAAGCCGGCGTTGGAGCGTATCGGCGTGCGGGCCGAGGCGTTGGTGAGCGGGCCGAACAAGGCCGCGGGCTCGCCGCTGGAGACGCTGGACGACGGGCAGCGGGCGGTGCTGCAGGGGCTGGTCGATGCGTTCTACGCCGACTTCGTCGCCGTCGTGCGCGAGAACCGGACCGAGGTCTCTCCCGAGTCGTGGAGCACCGTCACCGACGGCCGGGTCTTCACCGGCGAGCGGGCGCACGAGCTGGGCCTGGTCGACCAGGTCGGCGACCTCCGCGACGCCTTTGCCGCCGCCAAGGAAAAAGCCGGGCTGTCGTCGGCGGACCTGGTGCTCTACCACCGCCCGCTGGAGTACGTCGCCAGCCCGTACTCACACGCGCCCCTCCGCACCGACCCGGCCGGCGTCGGCGTCGGCACGCAGATCAACCTGCTGCAGGTCAACCTGGACCGGGCGTTGCCGGGCGCGGACGCGGGGGCGTACTACCTCTGGCGGCCCGAGCTGCCTTGACCGGTGAACGCCGCGACCTTTTCGCATGCCCGCGGCCTCCAGCCGGGCCGTCACGCGCCGACGTCACGTTGAGCGGGGACGTCCGGCGTCCCGCGGCGGTCGGCGCGGGCGGCTACGTGGCGGTCTACCACGGCGTGGTCGGCAACGACGTGGACGACGGCGTCGGGGTGGTGTCCCTCGATCTCGACGAGTCTTGGCGCGTCGTCCGCCGGGTCAGCCGTTTAGGAAACTCCTGAGCATCCAGATCGTTTTTTCGTGCGTCTGGATCCGGCTGATCATCAGGTCTTCGGTGCCCGTATCTTCGGCTTCTCCGGCGCGATCGCGGGCCAGCGCCGCGTTCTTGACCACGTGGGCGTTGCACTCGGCCAGGTGCTTGACCATCTCCTCGGCGGTCGCGTCCTCTTGGAGCTCGTGCATCCCGGCCATGCCCGCAAGCCTCTCCAGGCCCCCGGGGGCGAGCGCCCCCAAAGAACGCAGCCGCTCGGCGACCTCGTCGATGCCCTGAAAAAGCTCGGTGTATTGGGCCTCGAAGGCCTGGTGCAAGGCGAAGAAGCCGCTGCCACGCACGTTCCAATGGCACATGTGCGTCTGGGCCAGGAGCGCGTAGCTATCCGCGACGACTTGGCGCAAAGACTCGATGACTTGTTGGTTGGTCTGCTGGGTGTCCATGAGCGATCTTAGGTTGAGGGGATCGAAACAATGGGTTCCGCCGGGCCGACGCCGACTCGAAAACCCTCGACGTTATGCTCACGGCATGCATGAACCGTGGCATGAGTTGGTACCGGTCCTCGTTCTGTTGATGGCCGGCCTCGCGGCGATCACCGGCAGCCGATGGCTGCGCTTAAGCCCGATCGTTGGGTACATTGTATTCGGTACGGCCATCGGCGGGCACGGCCTGGGCTGGGTGCAAGAGAACGAAACGACCGCGCTGCTCGCCGAGCTGGGCGTCGTCTTCCTGCTCTTCGATATCGGCATGCACTTCTCGCTGCGCCGGCTCTGGGAGACGCGGGGCGAGGTGTTCGGGCTGGGCCCGCTGCAGGTCGTGCTGTCGGGGGGGGCGTTCACACTGGGCCTGTGGCTGCTGGGCACCGACCCGCTGGTCGCGACGTTGGCGGGGACGGCGTTGGGTTTGTCCTCCACGGCGGTGGTCTCGCAGGTGATCGCCGAGCGTCGGATGGAGGCTTCGCCGGTGACGCGCTCGGCGCTGGCGGTCCTGGTTATCCAGGACATCGCGGCGATCGCGGTGTTGATCCTCCTGGCGTCGCAGGGCTCGTCGTCGGAGGCGGGGCCGGGGATCGCGGCGGCGATGGGGGCGGCGGCGCTGAAGGCGGCGTTGGCGTTCGGGGGGGCGATGCTGCTGCGGCGTTTCGCGGTCGGGCCGATCTTTGCGCTGCTGGGCAAGACGCGTCAGCGGGAGGCGGTGACGATCACGGCGCTGCTGCTCGTGCTGGCCGCGGCCGCGTTGACCAGCTGGCTGGGCCTCTCGCTCACCCTGGGCGCCTTCCTGGCGGGCATGATGCTCGCCGACACGAAGATGCATCACGTGGTGCAGTCCGAGCTGCAGCCGTTCCGCGGGCTGCTGCTGAGTTTCTTTTTCCTGACCATCGGCATGTCCCTGGACCCGGGGGCGATGCTCGGGTCGCTGCACTGGACGTTGCTGGCGTTGGCGGCCTGCTTGTCGATCAAGCTGGTCACCGTCGCCGCGGCGGCTGTGCTCGGCGGTGCGGATCGGGCGCGGGCCGTCCGCTTGGCGTTCCTCGTCACCCAGGGCAGCGAATTCGCTTTTGTCGTCCTGGCGAGCTACGCGGTCACCGAGGCGCTCGGGGCCCGGCTGCACGGGGCGCTGCTCACCTCGATCGTGCTCAGCCTGATCGTGACCCCGTGGCTGGCGACGGCGGGCGACCGTTTGGCGCTGTGGCTGACTCGGCAGCAAGTCAAGCCCGACCGGTGCCGGGACACCGACCTCAAGGCCGTGCAGCCGACGGTCATCGCGGGGTTGTCGACGGCCGGCCGCCGGGTCGCGGCGGGTTTCGAGGCGCACCGCGTGCCTTACGTGGTCGTGGAGAAGGACTACGAATCGTTCACCCGGGGGCTGAGCGAAGGCTTCCCGATGGTGTTCGGAGACCTCGCCGACTTGGGGTTTGTCGAGGCGATCTCGATGGCGGATCGGCCGATGATCGTGCTCCCCGAACTCGACCTGGGCTTGGCCCAGCGGGTCCACCCCCTCGTGCAGCAGCGGTTCCCCGGGTTGGTTCGTCTCGGGGGCGTGCTCGACCCCAGCGACGCCGACGCGTTCGCCGCGATCGGAGGCCACGCGGTGGTGATGCGGACCGAGCCGATTGGCCTGGACCTCGCGGCCGAGGCGCTGCGGCGACACCGAATCGATTCGGCGCGTATCGCAGAGTGGTTGGTCAGCCAGCAGGCCGAGGTTGACGAGGCAGAGCCGATCTCTTCCATCAAGAGGGCGTCGCTCGCTGAACGGGTGCCGGCGGCAGAGATTAAACAGGCGTAGGTTTAGACCACCCCAGCCCCACGTTGGGTTGAGCGGGTGTGGCGCAGCCGCTTTTTCCGGGGAGGGCGACGGGCCGTGGGACGCTGCGCGTCGCCCGCTCAACATGACGTTGGGGCGCTCATAGGTTTTGGTGGCGGTCGGAAGCGGGTCAGCCGGGTTGGCCGAGGAAGGTGTCGTCGTCGAGAGACTGGACGAGGCCGAGGAGGGCGGCGGAGTAGCTGTATTGGCGGAGGCCCATGGCGAGGCCGGTGGCGGTGTGGGTGAAGGTCGATTTCAGCGTACCGCCGACGAGGCCGCGCTGGACGCCGGCGACGGCGGAGATGTTGGCGAAGTGGACCTCGATGGTGGGGCGTTCGGTTTCTTCGAGGGCGTGGCGGACGGCTTCGCCGACGGTGGTGAGGCCGGCGGGGTTGATGATGTAGCCGTCGACGCGGTGGGCGCTTTCGTGGATGTACTCGAGGATGTCGCCCATGTGGTTGGAGTCGAAGGTCTCGACGGTGACGCCGAGGTCCTTGCCGAGGTTGACGACGAAGGCTTGGAGGTCCTGGAGGGAAGCGATGGAGCCGTAGGTGCGCTTGGATCGGCCGCCGAGGTTGGACATGTTGGGGCCGTCGATGAGGGCGATGGTGTGGTTGCGGTCGGATTGGCGCTGGAGGGTGTAGGCGTGGGCCATGTTGGGTCTCGTGTGTTGGGTTAGGTGTTTTTGGGTAATCGGATCATGCCCATGCCGCCGTCGACGACGACGGTGGTGCCGGTGGTGGAACGCATGGACGGGTGGGCGAGGAAGGCGACGGCGCGGGCGACCTCTTCGGGGGCGACCATGCGGCCGGTGGGTTGACGGGCGTTGAACTCGCGGCGCTTGGCGTCGGGGTCGTCGGCGTCGGCGATGAGCTGGGCCATGAA
>JBCBSA010000083.1:0-9045 GCA_039819425.1 Planctomycetota bacterium | reverse complement strand
TCCAGAAAGCGAACCACGGCCGCAGCACCAGCCCCCACGCCGTCGCCCGCTTGCCCCGGTCGTACATCTGCTCCGCCACCGGCCGAAGCCGCTCGTCCAGCCGCCGGCCGCTGAAATAGTCCGACCGGGGCAAGCGGGCGACGGCGTGGGGGCTGGTGCTGCGGCCGTGGTTCGCTTTCTGGAAGTTCTACCTGATCAAGCGGGGGTTCCTGGACGGCACGTTCGGGCTGCTGATCGCGCAGAAGGCGGCGCTGAGCGTGCAGCTGAAGTACGCGGCGCTGTGGGCGGTGCAGCGGGAACGGCGGCGGCGGGGCGGGGCGGCGGTCGAGGACTCGGCGGGAGACACCCGGCCGACCGACGACGGCCACGCCGCGGCGGTTGACACGCCGGGAGGTCAGGGATAATTTTCGGAGTCCCGTGTCGGCCCGAAGCCGATGATAGGTATAGGCTTTCCTTTCTCTGTCCCGCCCCCGGAGTCGGTCGATGACCACCAAAGATTCACGCCTGGTCGTGAGCGAGATCGAAGACAAAGAGATCGTTCAGATCGGTTTCGTCGACCGCAACATCCTCGAAGAGGCCAATATCCAGATGATCGGCGAGGAGATCGGTGCGATCATCGACGCCCACGCCAACCCGAAGATCCTGCTGAACTTCGATAACGTCGAGCACCTGTCGTCGGCGGCGCTGGGTACGCTCATCACCGTCAACACCAAGGTGAAGCAGAAGGGCGGCCAACTCCGGCTGTCCAACATCGACAAGCAGATCTACGAGGTCTTCGTGATCACGAAGCTCAACAAGCTGTTCCAGATCCACGACACGCAAGAGAAGGCGGTCAAGAGCTTCAAGTGATCCATGATCTGAGTGAGGGGGGCCGCGTGCCCTGTCCGCGACCAACCGGGCGTGACGGGCGGAGGGTGAAGCGGGTGGTGTAGGGGTGATTCCGCGTATGGCCGAACCCGCGATCACGAAGCTGCGATTCCCGAGCAAGCTGGGCGAGGTCCCGGCCGTGCAGAAAGCGATCGTCGAGGCCGCCGAGGCCGCGGGGTTCGAGGAGGAGTCGCTGTTCGCGATCCGGCTGGCGCTCGACGAGGCCCTCACCAACGCGGTGCGGCACGGCAACGCCAGCGACCCCAACAAGACGGTGCAGGTCGAGTTCGGTGTGGCGGGCGACGAGCTGACCGTGTCGATCGAGGACGAGGGCCCGGGCTTCAACCCCGACGACGTGCCCGACCCCACGGCCGAGGAAAACCTCAACCGGCCCCACGGCCGGGGCGTCATGCTCATGAAGGCCTACATGACCGACGTCCACTACAACGACCGCGGCAACCGGGTGACGCTGACCAAACGCTTGGACTGTGCCCAGCCCCGCGAGGACTGACGGACCCGACCGAGGGGCGGCGGCCGAAATCTCTGGCAGTGGGTGCTTGGGATTGGGGTGGGATGGGCGTCCCGCGCGTCGTCAGCCCGGAGGGCTGAATCCGCTTTGATCTTGGGGTTGGGCCCGGGCGACGGGCGAAACGCTCATCCCACCCGAGTATCTCGCGGCCCGACCTCCATCCCCTTGGCGGGCGGGCCGGCTTTTCTTACAATCTTCCACCGCCGCGATGAGACCCTCCGTGCCCGACCCCGCCACAACCGAGACGTCCGTGCCGTCGGACGAACCCGAGCCTCCGTCGGGCGGGTTGTCCGTCGGACGGACCCCGCCCGCCGCCTGGCCTCACCTGGACCCCGACTCCGCCGCGGCGTGGGCGGTGAGCTTTCACACGCAGGTAGGCGACGTGGACCCCCCGGCGGCGGGCTGGATCGAGCCGCTGCTGACCGAGGCCGCGCAGCGGTCGGGCGTGACGGGCGGGTGGCTGGACGTGACGCTGGTCGACGACGCGGCGATGGCCGACCTCCACGCCGAACACCACGGCGACCCGACGACGACCGACGTGATCACCTTCGACCTGGCCGACCCCGACGCGCCGACGTCCCACGTCGAGGGCGACCTGGTCGTCTGCCGTGACGAGGCGGTCCGCCAGGCCGAGGCCCGCGGGCACGACGCCCGGCTGGAGCTGCTGCTGTACGCCGTGCACGGGCTGATGCACCTGCTCGGCGAGGACGACGGCGAGCCCGAGGCGTATGACCGGATGCACCGGCGGGAGGATGAGTTGCTGGGCGCGATGGGATTCGGGCCGGTGTTCGCGGTCGGCGCGGCGAGGAGTGGTCGTTCATGATCGGGGCGGTGATCACGGCGTTGGTTTCGTGCGTGCTGGCGTGCTACTTCTCGGCGGCACACTCGGTGCTCAAGACGTTCTCGCGCAAGCGGCTGATGGACCTGGTCGAGCAGCGCGGACAGGCCCACCGCGGCGAGTACGTCATCGAGAACCTGCCGGGGCTGCTGCTGATGACGGGGCTGCTGCGGGCGTGCTTCGGGCTGATCGTGGTGCTGTCGACGCTGTACGCGGTGGAGACGCAGGCGGGGCCGACGGCGGGGTTCGTGTGGTGGCAGTTCGCGCTGGCGTTCGCGATCGCCGGGGCGCTGCTCAGCGTGTTCACGGTGGCGATCGCGGTGAGCTGGGCCCAGCACCGGGCCGAGCGGTTGCTGGTCTGGTCGACGCCGATGCTTCGGGTGTTGATGGCGGTGACGTCGCCGTTGACGACGGTGCTGGGGCTGTTCGACCCGGTCGTCCGGCGGATCTCGGGCGTGGACCTGCACGACGACGAGGCGGACCTGTCCGACCAGGTGCTCGCCGCCGTCGAGGACCACGAAGAGGGCGCCGCCGTCGCCGACGAGCAGAAGCAGATGATCGAGAACGTCTTCGACCTCGACGACACCGACGCCGGCGAGATCATGACCCCCCGCACCGACATCGAGGGCATCGAGCTGCCCGCGACGCTCGACGAGGTCAAACAGATCGTCCTGGACAGCGGCCACTCCCGCCTGCCGGTCTACCGCGACAACCTCGACCAGATCGCCGGCATCCTCTACGTCAAGGACCTGCTGCAGCTGCTCAACGACCCCGAGAAGCGTGTCGTCAACAACCCCGGCGAGCCGTTCGACCTCGAGGCGCTCTTGCGTGAGCCGTTCGTCGTCCCCGAGACCAAAACCGTGCTGGAGCTCTTGCACGAGTTCCGCGCAACCAAGGTCCACCTCGCGGTCGTCGTCGACGAGTACGGCGGCACCGCGGGCCTCGTGACCATCGAGGACATCCTCGAAGAGATCGTCGGCGACATCCAGGACGAGTACGAGCCCGAGGCCGACGCCCCCGAGCTCACCCCCGTCGACGAGACGACCGCCAAGGTCGACGCCCGCCTCCGCATCGACGACCTCAACGACCAGCTCAAGGTCGGCCTGCCCGAAGACGAGGACTACGACACCGTCGGCGGCTTCGTCTTCGCCACGCTGGGCCACATCCCCGACCCCGGCGAGACGTTCGAGTCCCACGGCGTCAAGGTCACCGTCGACGAGACCGAACGCACCCGCGTCGTGGCGGTGACGGTCGAAAAACTCGAAGCCGTCGGCGACCAGGTGTAACCCTCTCGATTTAGCCCCGGGTCAATGACCCGGGGCCGCTCCCCCCCCCGACCGTGGCGTGACGGCGTGCGGGTATCATCCCGCCCATGATCGAGCCTCGCTTCTACAACACGCTGACTCATCAAACCGAACCCTTCGTTCCGATCGAAGCGGGCAGGGTGGCGATGTACAACTGTGGGCCGACGGTCTACGACTTCGCGCACATCGGCAACTTCAAGACGTTCCTGTTCGCCGACGTGCTGCGGCGGTTCCTCGAGCTGATCGGCCACGAGGTGCACCAGGTGATGAACCTCACCGACGTGGGCCACATGACCGACGACGGGCTCGCCGACGGCGGGGGCGAGGACAAGATGCAGGTCGCGGCGCAGCGGCTGACCGACGCGAAGAAGGCCGGCGACGCGCACGCCGCGGCGATCGCCGACCCCGACGACCCGTACCAGGTCGCCGAGTTCTACATCGACGCGTTCCTGGAAGACGCCCGCCGGCTGGGCCTGAGGGTCGCCGACGAGTACCCCCGGAACATGCCGCGGGCGACCGACCACGTCCGGCAGATGATCGAGACGATCCGCGAGCTGATCGAGCGGGGACACGCCTACGTCGCCAAAGACAACGCCGTCTATTTCGAGGTCGAGAGCTTCGGGGAGTATGGGCGGCTGTCCGGCAACCGGATCGAGGACCTGCGCGGCGGGGCGGGGGGGCGCGTGGTCGCCGAGAACCAGGCGGGCAAGCGCCACCCCGCCGACTTCCTGCTGTGGAAGCCCGACGCCGCCCACCTCATGAAGTGGGACCCCCGGAAGTGGGGTGTCGAACTCGGGGAGGGTTACCCCGGCTGGCACATCGAGTGCTCGGCGATGGCCCGGGCGGTGCTGGGCCGCGACGTGATCGACATCCACACCGGCGGCGAAGACAACATCTTCCCCCACCACGAGTGCGAGATCGCCCAGTCCTGCGGGGCCAGCGGAAAGGACACGTTCGCCCGGTTTTGGATGCACGCCCGCCACCTGATGGTCGAGGGCGAGAAGATGTCCAAGAGCAAGGGCAACTTCTACACCGCCCGGCAGGTGTTCGAGGGCCAGGTCACGGGACGCCCCGTCGATCCGGCGGTGCTGCGGTTCGAGATGATCAAGGCGAACTACCGCTCGCAGATGAACTTCACCAAGCGGGGCCTCGAAGACTCGGCCGCGAACGTGCGTCGGCTACGCGAGTTCACCGCGTCCCTCGGGAGCGGCGGCGCGACCCCCGTCGACGTGGGCCTGGACCACCCCGTGGTCGCCCGCTTCGCTCAGGCGTTGGCGGATGACCTGAACATCGCGGCGGCGTTGGCCGTCGTCTTCGAGTTCATCGCCGACCCGCCCGCCGACGCCGGCGAGGCGCTGGGGGTGATGCGTCGGTTCGATCACGTCCTCGGCGTCCTGCCCGACGCCGCCGAGGCTAGTGCCGACGCCGACGACGGCTGGGCCGATGCCCGCGTCGCCGCCCTCGACGCGGCGCGGGCCGCCAAGGACTACGCCGCCGCCGACGCCGTCCGCGACGAGCTCCAGGCCGCCGGCTACGACGTCAAGACCACGAAAGACGGCACCGTCGCCACCAAACGACTCGCCTAAACCGGAGCAAGTCCTTCCGGGGGGTGCAGGGGGGGCACCCCCTGCCGCTCGCCGCGCAGGCGACCGCGGACCCAAAACAACCGAAGCGCTTACGCCGCCTCGACGTCTAGACCCTCGTAGTCGTACCGCTCCGCGATGAACAGCTCCAGCGGCCCGATGTCGGTGATAACCAGCCGGAACGGGATCGCCAGCGTCCGGAACAGCAGCTCCATCGCCCCCGGCAGCGTCTCGTCGGTTGTGCAGCACAACAGATGCCCGTCGGGCTCGACCGCCAGCGGCAGCACCAGCGTGTCCCACGCGTCGCGGGCCTCGACGTAAGCCAGCGCCTCGGGGTCCATCGTCGTCTGGTGCAGCCGGACGCGGGGCGCCGCCCGGTGCCAGTGCACGCACAACGCGTGGAAGAGGTTCGCCCGGTCCAGCCCCAGCTCGCCCTCGGCCCGGTCCAGTAGACACGCGCACTCCGCCTCACCCCCCGGGGCCGCCGGCCCCAGCAACGCCTCCCGCTGCGTCGCCGTCAGCAGGTGGTCTCGCAGCAGCACGGCGGTCAGGTGATCATGCGTCATGGCCGACTCGGGCAAGGGAACAGCTCTACCCGTCCCATCGGCCGACCGTGCCCCCCAGTTCACAAAACCCTGGCCCCGGTCAACCGGCCCCTCCCGGCTCCCGGGACGCCCGAAACGCCCGCACCGCGCCCGTCACGTACGGCCACCCCGACACCACCGTCACCGCCACCGTCGCCCACACCAGCCCGTCCCGCACCCACCCCAGCCACACCTGCTCCCGCGGGTCGATCATCACGATCACCAGCACCGCCGGCACCACGATCGACTGCAGGATCATCTTCAGCTTCCCCACCACGTTCGCCCCGAACGCGATCCCCGCCTTCTCCACTTCCCCCCGGATCCCCGTCACCAGCAGCTCCCGCGCCAGCACCAGCACGACCATCCACGGGTACACCCCGCTCGCCATCGTCCGCCAGTCCCCCGCCGCCACCGCCACCGGGTCGAGGAACCGCGGGCTGCCCAGATAGATTACCGCCCCCAAGACCAGGATCTTGTCGCAGAACGGGTCCATGATCCGCCCGAACTTCGACACCACGTCCCACTTACGGGCCAGGTGTCCGTCGAGCGCGTCGGTGATCGCCGCGGCGATGAACAGCGCCACCGCCGTCGGCAGCACCCACCCCGCCGACGCCGGCTCCGCGTCGTAGCGGTAGCCCTGCAACACCCCGAAAAACCCCGCCGCCAGCACCAGCCGCAGCATCGTCAACGCGTTGGGGATGTCCTTGCGTTTCATTGTTACATGCTACCGAATCGGGGATAACGCCTTTTGCCGCCAAGGACGCCAATTGCGCCAAGGAAGGCAGTCAGCCAAGCGAACCTCTAAGGAAATCAGGAAGAGAGGAAATCAGGAATCAAAACCGGGTTGATTTCCTGGCTTCTTCTCTTCATGTGTTCCTTATTTTTGTTTTTTGCTTTGCTGCCTTCCTTGGCGCTCTTGGCGTCCTTGGCGGCTAATCGGCCTTCCCCGCCCCCAGCCCCGCCAGCCGGCCCGTGCACCACGCCCACTGGAAGTTGTACCCCCCGATCCGCCCGTCCACGTCCAGCACCTCCCCAGCCAGATACAGCCCCGGGCACACCCGCGACGCCATCGTCGACAGGTTCACCTCCTCCAACGGCACGCCCCCCGCCGTCACCTCGGCGTACTCGTAGCCCCGGTCGGCCGACACCGGCAGCGGCAGGGCGGTGAGCGTTTGGACCAATCGGCGGCGATCGCCTTTAGGCAGCTGCGCCAGCGGCGTCGCCGGGTCCACCTCCGCCCCGTGCTCGACCGCCGCCACGGCCAAACGCTCGGGCAGCCACTCCCGCACCACCTGCGAAACCGTCCGCCCCGGCTGCGTCCGGGCCCGCTCGAGCAGCTCCGCGTCCAGCGTGGCCGAGGTTTCGCCCGGCCGCAGGTTCGCCGTTAATCGCCAACGCCCGTCGGCCCAATCCCCGCCGAAGTGTCGGCTAAGGTCCATCACCGCCGGGCCCGAGACCCCGAAATGCGTGAACAACACCGCCCCGGCCTGCCGCCGAGCCACCTTCCCCGACGCCGCGTCGGCCAGCGTCAGCTCCGCGTCCGTTGCGACCCCCTTCAATCCCGTTAACCAGTGCCCCCGGCCGTCAACTTCCGGGGGCAGCACCAACGGCACCAACGCCGGCCACGTCGGCGTCACCGTGTGCCCCAGCGACCGGGCGATGGCGTACCCAAACCCGTCGCTGCCGGTCTTGGGCAACGCCAGCCCACCGGTGCACAGCACCACCCGCCGCGCCACAAAAACCCCCTGCGACGTCGTCACCTCGAAGGCTCCGTCGTCCCGCCGCTCGACCCCCGTCACCCGGTGCTCGGTCCGCAATACCGCCCCCGCTTCCCGGCAGGCCCCGACCAGCGCCTCCAGCACCGTCCGCGCCCGGTCCGTTGTCGGAAACAGCTTCCCCGTCTCCTCCCGCTTCAGCTCCACCCCCCGCCCCCGGAAGAAGTCGATCGTGTCTTCGACCGTGAACGACCGCAGCACCTTCTTCACCGCGTTCCGCGTCGCCCCCCGGGTCGTGTCCCCGCTGAAGTCCTCGGGCCGCACCACGTCGTGCGTCACGTTGCACCGCCCGCCCCCCGCGATCAGAATCTTCGCCCCCAACCGCTTCGCCCCGTCAAACGCCACCACACCCCCGGAAGTGGTCCGCCCCGCAAAGATTGCCGCGAACAGGCCCGCGGCTCCTGCACCGACGATCGCAACTTCGCAGTGGTTTAAAGACATGAAATTAGCCGCAGATGAACGCAGATGAACGCAGATGAACGCGGATAAAACCGGATTGATCTGCGTTCATCTGCGGCTAAATTTTCTTACTTAAAGTCGTCCAGCGACAGCCCGCCGAGGCCGGTGCCGCCGACGTCGCCGAGGCCGGACTTGAGGTTTTCTTTGGGCAGCTTCTTGCGGGCCGGGCCCTTGACCACGGGCTGCTCGCGGCCCCCACGGCCACCGCGATCGCCCCCGCCCCCGGAATTCTCGCTGCCAGGGGGACGGAGCGATAGGCTGATCTTGCGTTGGTCTTCGTCGACGTCCTTGATGCGGAATTCTTTGGTGTCGCCGGGCTTGACGACGTCGGTGACCTGGCCGACGCGGCGGTCGGACAGCTCGGAGATATGAACAAGTCCCTCGACGCCCTGCTCGAGCTCGACGAAGGCGCCGAAGTCGGTGGTGCCGACGACGGTGCCGGCGTGGGTGGTGTCCTTGGCGTACTTGACCGACGCGCCGACCCAGGGGTCGCCGGTGGCGGCTTTGAGGGAGAGGGTCAGGCGGTGCTTGGCGGGGTCGACGTTGAGGACGGCGACGCGGACGACGTCGCCGACCTTGACGACCTCCTCGGCCCGGTGGATCCGCTTCCAGCTCATCTCCGACATCGGCAAGAGGCCCTCGACGCCCGGCTCGACTTCGATGAACGCGCCGAAGTTGGCGGTGCGGGTGACGCGGGCGGAGACCTGTTCGCCGGGGGTGTATTTGTCGGCGACGCCCTCCCAGGGGTCGGGCTGGACCTGCTTCATGCCCAGAGCGATCCGCTGCTTGTCGGGCTCGATCTTGAGGACCTTGACGCGGACCTTGTCGCCTTTTTTGACGACGTCGCCGGGCTTGTTGACGTGGGCGTGGGAGAGGTCGGTGACGTGGACCAGGCCGTCGACGCCGCCGAGGTCGACGAAGGCACCGAAGTCGACGACGCCGCTGACCACGCCGTCGCGTTCCTGGCCGACCTCGAGCTCGGCCAGCATCTTGTCGCGGTTGCGGGCCTTCTGGTTCTCGAGGTGGGTGCGGCGCGACAGCAACACCTTCTTCGCCTTGCGGTCGATCTCCTGGACGACGGCCTCGAGTTTTTGACCGGTGAACTG
>JBCBSA010000082.1:0-9065 GCA_039819425.1 Planctomycetota bacterium | reverse complement strand
GCCGCCGTCGGCATCTTCCGCGTCGCCCCCGCCGACGCCGCCGACCACGCCCCGTCCTGGACCGGCCCCGACTACGGCCCCGCCTTCAACCAGACCTGGCGCGACGGCAACGCCGAGCTCGCCGCCTACGCCCTGACCTACCCCCGCTACGGCCAGGTCCGCACCGGCACCGCCGCCATGGTCACCGTCACCGAGCCGTTCAACCCCGAGCTCCGCGTCAAGTCCGACGCCGGCGGCCCCGGCACCTACGGCGTGCTCAAGCTCAACCTCGCCGAAGACTTCCAGACCGGTCTCTACGACTACAACCTCATGACCTCGGTCTTCGTCAACACCGAGCCCGCCCACGGCCTGCCCGCCGGGTCGGCCCCCAAGGTCAGCTTCTCCAGTCAGGAGTGGTGCGGCCACGTCTATCAACAAGCCCACTTCGGCCACAACCGCCGCGGCAAGCTGGCCGTCCGCCAGAACTCCCACAGCTACTTCGAGTCCGAAGCCGACCAACAGCGTGACCTCGCCCACCCCGCCGGCGGCCTCGCCGAGGAAGCCCTCGTCCTCTGGTCCCGCGGCCTCGCCGGCCCCGCCCTCGAACCCGATCAGTCCATGCAGTTGCCAATTTTCCGGGGGGCGGCGACGCAGCTGCTGACCCACGTCGATCCCGCCTGGGTCGACGCCACCCTCTCTCGCCTCGGCGAGACCGCCGTCGTGACCACCCCCGCCGGCGAGTTCACCTGCGAGGTCTTCACCGCCGACGTCGACGGCCGCCGCACAACCTTCTGGATCGACACGGCCGAAGGTGCCGATCGCCGCCTCGTCAAACTCGAACGCAGCGACGGCTACACCCTCGAACTCCTCGGCGTCGACCGCATGCCCTACTGGAACCTCCACGGCAACGCCGACGAGAACCGGCTCGAGTCCATGGGGCTCAAGCGCCGCGGCGACGGGGTGATGTGATTACGGCATATTCGGGTAGTGGGTCAGTCTGAAAAATGGGGGGCGTATACTGAGCGTTAGCTCTGGCGGTTTGCCCGGGCCACCGGTTTGTCACTTTCGGGAGCAGTGTAGAGATGTGCGATGTCAAGACCGAAATCGTATTCAAGAAATATGAAGCAATCTGTAGAAGTATCGAGTACCTAGACTCATATGTGACAAAAATCTTAGGAGTTTATGCGATATTTGCTGGCTTTGTTGTTTCCAATACAGGTATTTTGTTTCGGTCTCGCCTTTTGTCCGCTGTTTTTATCGCGCTAGTCACCACCATCGCTTACTTAATGCTCTCAAGAATTTCGCGCCTCATTGATATGCACATCACCTCAGTTAGAGCGATTGAGGAACAGCTTGCATCTACGAGTAAAGACCCACAAACTATCTCGACTTTCCCCGATCTTTGGGGCCGAGGGCTATCAACATCCAAAGTGGCCCGCTGGGGGATAGTTTCTATTGGCTTATTTTCCACAATAGCGGTCTTTTTTGTGTAACGGATGGATATCGCTTACCCACCCGCTTTGGCAGGCTACCGAAGTCTGTCTCATGAGTTTTTCTTGTATAGCCCCTGCTTGTTTTCCCCGGTGCCGATCACCGCTTTCTCTTTCGCTTCCAGCAAACCCAACAATTCTTCGACCGTCCAGACGTGGTTCGCCAGCCCCGCTTCCATCGCCGGGTGCCGTGGTCAAGGAGCGAAACGACGCCGGCCACGACCTCTCACGCTAACCGTTACTTCAAATCAATACGTCCCGGAGCCCCGCGTAGTACGCCGCCGACGACCAGGGCCAGTCCTGCGGCGAATCGACCAGGCCGCGGCGGACCGGGTTGGCGTGGATGTACTCGGCCTTGGTGATGACCTGCTTCTCGTCGGTGAGGTTACGGTCGTAGCCGCCGCCGCGCTGCCAGAAACGGCGTCGGCTGCGGGCGTCGGTCAGGCGGGCGAGGACCGGGGCGTCGAGTTCGGCCCAGCGGTCGAGCACCGCCTGGGCGAACGGACGCTTCAGGCGTTCGAGGACGAGCGGGATCGGGTGGTCGGGCAGGTCGGGAACCAGTAGCAGGTGAACGTGGTCGGGTATGACCACCCAGGCGATCAGATCGAAGCGGGTCGCGGCTTGTGTACCGCGAAGAGCGTCGGCGAAATGGTCGCGGATTTTGGGGTTTTGGAAGAGGGGGAGGCGTTGGTAGCAGGAGAACGTGAGAAATCTTGCGTGGCCGAGGGTTTCGTAGCGGCGGCGGTGGGGCGGGGGCATGGTGATCGGGGGTGGTGTGTAGGGAGAGGTGAGAGATCGTGGCCGGCGTCGCTACGCTCCTTGACCACGGCACCGAGCGTTCAGGGTAGCGGGGCGGATACGCGGTTTGTGCGCACACGACGACCGGTGTTCCACGCAGAAATCGGGGAGGGGCGAAGTTTTTTTAGTGGACGGTCTATGCTGGCCTTGCGGCGGGGGTGGACACCTCGAGGTAAGAAAAGTGCGCACCGGCGTGGCGGTTGGGCCCTCTATATCGGCCGCCGTTTGCGGCGGGGCGCTGGACCTCGGCGAGGACCGTCCCGTCAACACAACGGCAGGGCCGGGTCGGTGGTCACGCGGCCCCCGCTTTGACGGCGGGGGCGTTTGGGGCGTCGGCGTTCGCGGGTGAGCAGCCTCGCCGTGCGACACTCCCGGTTCGAGTCCCCCGCGTCGCCGGTCGAGGGCGAACGGTCTGTGCGGCGGTGAACCCGCCGTGCCCCCGGGAGTCGTGCTTGCCGCGGCACCTTCCGGGGGGGACCGCCGAGCCCGCTCTTTGGCAATTCAGCGTCACGGGCGATCAAGGCGACCGACCCTCAGCCCGGTTTCGGCGCAACCCCGACCATCTCGCGGTACGCCGCGGCGATGCGGGCGGCCTTGCCCGCCCAACTCAGCTCGCGCGACCGCGCCAGCGCCCCGGCCGACAGCTCGTCGATCCGCTCGGGACGGTCAAGCAACTCGCGGAGCGCGTCGGCGAAACCCGTGATACTCGTTTCCGGATCGACCAGCGGTATTTTGAGCCCACACGTCTCGTCCACCGCGATGCCCATCCCGCAGGCGTCGTGGCACACCACCGGCAACCCCGACGCCAGCGATTCCATCACCACGTGGGTCGCCGCCTCCTGGAGGCTGGTGAGCACGAAGACGTCGCTGTCTCGCATCCGGGCGACGGCCCGGCCGTGGGGCAGGATGCCGGTCCACTCGATCATGTCGTCGAGGTTCAACGACGACGCCAGTCGTTTCCACGACGCCGTTTCGCGTCCCTCGGACAACACGGTCAGGGCGATCGCCCGGCCCTCGTCACGCAAGACCGCCAGCGCGTGCAGCAGGATGGGCAGGCACTTGCGTCCCTCGTGGACGCCGCTCCACAAGACCCGCAGCGGCGTCTGGCCGGTGTAGCTGCGGACGAAGCCCTCGGCGTTCGGCTCGCAAGCCGAGTCGAGCATGATCTCGGCTTGAGCACCGAAGTGCTCGCGGACCATCGCGCGGTTGAGCTCATCGACGGCCCACAGGCGGTCGGCCGCGGCCGCGGCGGTGCGGCAGCGGCGTTTGGTCCGCATCTGCCGGGCGTTGAGCACGTTGCGGACCCGATAGAACGCGCGGTCCCGGGGCGAGAGGAGCCGGAAGAAAGGTTTGGGCATCATCACCGCCCCGGCGATCGGGCCCCAGGCGTAGGGCAGGCCCATCTCGTGGAGGAAGCCCGGCTCGCGGAAGCCGGTCATGTTCAGCCGGTGGACCAGGTCGAACGGCCGCTCGGCGTGGAGCCGACGCGCCACGCGCAGGGCCCGCTTCTCCCAAGCGCGGTAGCCGTGGTAATAGAACGCGCGCTGCCAGGCGCCTTCGCGTTGGAACAGCCTGGACAGCGGGGGCTGCTCGACCCAGTGGACGGTGAGGCCCGATACGGGGCCGTGCTCGGCGACGTGGCGGTCGAGGGCCTCGACGGCGTCGCGGCCGTAGCCCGGGAAACACAGGACGGTGACGTCGTGGTGCTCGGCGAGTCGGCGGACGACGTTCCACCCGCCGCCGGACTCCGAGCCGCGGTACGGGCTGGTGGCGAACGCCTCGACCAGGACACGCAGCCGGGGGCCGGTCGGCGTGTGGTCGGGGGCCGACTCGGCGATGCGCGGGGTCGGCCCGGGTTTCGGAGACGCGGGACCCGTTGCTCGGGCGGTCGGTTCATTCGCGGCCGAGGCGGAGACGGGCAGAGGCGGGGTCACGCCGGGGCTTCCTGCATCAGCCGACGGGCTTCGGGCGACGCGAACTGGCGCCAGAGCTTGGCGAAGCAGTAACCCGGGTTGATCGTCGTCGCCAAAGCGAGGTTACTCAAGGCTCGAACGCGGCGACGCTGGCCCCAGAGGAATGCGGCGTTGCGCCAGCGGAACCAGCTCTCTTCCCGGGCCCGGGCGGCGGCGCGGACCGCCCACGGGCGGCGGGCGCGGCGGTCGAGGAAATCCTCGAAATCTAGCGTTTGGCCGTCGGCCGCGGCCCGGCTCCGTGCGCGGATGAAGGCGAGTTCCTGGCACACCCGGGAGAAGCGGGTCATCGTATTGCTGGTCCCGTGGTGGCGGTAACGCATCAACGGCTCGGGGATGGCGACCACCGGGCCCCGGTCCGCCATGCGGGCAAACAGATCCATGTCCTCGCACGCGCGGAACCCCGGGTCGTAGCCGCCGACCTCGAGGAAGACGTCACGCCTGAGCATGGCCGTGGGGTGCAGGACGTTGATGTCTTCGAGCCCGTCCCGGACACGGCGGAAGTCTTCGATCGATTCGGGGCCGAAGCGGGAGAGCCCCAGGACGTCGCCGGCCTCGTTGATGTGGTAGGCGTGGGTCCCCCAGACGACGACTTCGGGCTGGTCGGCGGCGGCGGCGAACTGGCGTTCGAGGCGCCGGGGCAGGGCTTCATCGTCGGCGTGCATCACCGCCAGCCAGGGCCGGGTCGCCTCCCGGGCGGCGAGGTTGAGCGCGGCGCTGCCGCCGATGTGGTCCGCCTCGATCAGCCGGAGCAGGCCCGCATCGGCGTAGCGGCGGAGCAGCTCGGCGGTGTTGTCGGACGAGCCGTCGTCGACCACGATGAACTCGTAGTCGCGGTAGGTCTGGCCGAGGATGCTCTCGACGGCGAGGGTGATGTATCGCTCCGCGTTGTAGGCGGGCATGACGACGCTGATCATCGCGGGCTTCTCTCCACCGAGCCGGGTTATGCGGGCGTGACGCGGCCTTGGTCTCGAAACAACTAAACGCCGTCGCCTGTGGAAGTCTAACACAGCCGCGAACGCGGTCAACACGGTTTCAGCCGCGGTTTTCCGCCTCCCAAGCCTTGAAAACGAGCGCCCCACGGGCTGGACAAAAGCGTCGGCTGTGGCATGCTTCGGGGCCGGGGTATAGTGGCGGCGACGGCGGCCGGGTGCATCAACCGCGTCGCGGTTGACCGGAGACGGGGTGGGACGGACCGCGACCTGATGGACGAACGCAAGCCCGAAATCGAGACGCCCCCGCCGGCGGGGCTGCGGTCGCGGGTGCTGCGCGGCGGGACCTTCATGGTCGCCCGGCAGGCGCTGGGGGTGGTGGTCAGCCTGGTGGGGGTGGTGCTGGTGACGCGGGCGATCGGGCCGGCGGAGTACGGCAAGTTCGCGGCCTGCGTCGGAGTGTTCATGTATTTCCAGAGCCTGGCCGGCTGGGGCATCGACGTTTTTCTGACGCGTCGGCCCGAGGGGCAGGTGTCCGGGCGGATGGTGAACGAGGCGTTCACGCTGCTGATGGCGATGTCGGTCGCGTTCGGCGGGATCGGGCTGGCGCTGACCGGGCCGATCGAACGGTTCGTCGGGATCGAGGGGTTCGGCCCGATGTTGGCGGTGTTCTTCGTCGGGCTGCCGGTGGCGTTGGCGGCGGTGCCGGCGCGGGCGCAGCTCGAGCGGCGGCTGGCGTACCGGGAGATCGCGGTCGTCGAGCTGGTGACGCTGCTGGAGTTCCAGGCGTTGGCGTTGGGGCTGGCGTGGAGCGGGTACGGGGCGTGGTCGCTGGTGGTCGCCTGGGCGGTGCAGCAGGCGACGGTGCTGGCGATGTTCTGGGGCGCGGCGCGGTACCTGCCGCGGCCGGCGTGGAGCGGCGCCACGTTCGGGGCGATGCTGCGGTTCGGGCTGGGCTACACGGCCTCGACGTCGATGGTCGAGATGCGGACGCTGATCAATCCGCTGGTGGTCGCGCCCGTGGCCGGGGCGGCGGCGGCGGGTTACGTGGGCATGGCGGGGATGTTCGTGTTCCGCCTCGGGGTCGTGAAGCACCTGGCGCAAAAGATGGCGGTCGCGGCGCTGGCGAAGGTGCAGGACCGGCGCGAACGGGTGCGGGAACTGCTCGGCGAGGGGATGCGGCTGCAGGTGCTGTGCGTCGGGCTGCCGCTGGCGGGGTTCGCGTGGGCCGGGCCGTGGCTGATCCCGGCGTTGATGGGACAGGAGTGGGCGGCGGTGGCGGAACTGGTGCCGCTAGTGGCGGTGGGGTATCTGTTTTCTGCGGTGTTCGGGCTGCACGCGTCGGTGCTGCAGGTCTACGACCGCAACTGGGACGTGGCGGTGTTCCACGCCGCGCTGATGACGGTGCTGTTCGGGGCGTCGGTGGCGCTGGTGCGGGCGGTGGAGCCGGGGTATCTGGGCTACGGGTGGGCGGAGGTGGCGACGGTGCCGGTGTACGTCTTGATCCACGGCTTTTTGCGGCGGGAGGTGGGCTCGCCGGACTACCGGGTGGCGTTGGTGTGGTCGGTGGGGCTGTCGCTGGCGATGCTGTCGCCGTGGCTGGGGCCGGGGGCGTGGGCGGCGGCGGCGTTGGCGTTGGTGTGGCCGACGACGTGGCGGCACTTGGGACAGGTGGCGCGTCAGCTCAAGCAGGCGGCTATCGTGCGGGTATGACGCGGAGAAGCTTGGGTTGGGCGGCGGGGTGGCTGGTGGGGTTGGGGTGGCTGGCTGAGGTCGGCGACGCGGGGGCGTTCACGTTTCGGGTCAGCGACGAGCGTGAGTTGGAGCGGGCGTTGTTGCGGGTTCGGCCCGGCGGCACGGTTCAGCTGGATGCCGGCACGTACCGCACCACGCTGCGGTTCACCCGGTCGGGCACCGCGGAGTCGCCCATCGTCGTCGAAGCGGCGGGCGGGGCCGAGGTGGTGATCGACGCGGCGGGCCGATCCGCGGCGCTCGACGCCAACGGGCAGACGCACGTTACGGTGCGCGGCCTGACGTTCCGCGACGCCGACAACGGGCCGCAGGCCGAGCAGGCGATGGTGCGTCCCGGCAGCGGCTGGACGCTGGAAGACTGCGTGTTCGAGGGCGCCGCGGGCGCGGGGCTGGGGGTCGCGCGGGTGAGCGACGTCCTGATCGACCGCTGCGTCGTGCGGGACAACGGCCAGATCGGGATGGGCGTGTCGAACAGCGAACGCGTCGTCGTGCGCGACACCGAGTTGAGCGGCAACAACCCGGGCTTCGCCGAGGAGGCCGCGCTGAAGCGCGTGTCGGCCAAGGAACGCGTGCAACACGAGGGCCGGTGGTTCGTCAACCCGGCGTGGGAGGCCGGCGGCGTCAAGATTTCGTCGTGCACCCACGTCGTCTTCGAGCGTGTCCGGGCCCACGGCAACCACGGCCCGGGCCTGTGGGCGGACTACGGCAACCGGCACGTCTCGTTTATTGACTGCCACGCCCACGGCAACCTGAATGTCAAGGGCGGCTGGGAAGGCATCGGTGTGTTCGTCGAGTACCACGCCGAGGGCCCGATCGATGTAACCGGCTGCCGGGTCGAGGCGAACGAGGGGGCGGGGATCGCCGTGGCCGAGAGCCGACGCGTCGTGGTGCGCGGCAACACGGTCACCGACGACGAGTTGCAGTTCCGGGACCTGGATCGCGCGGACGCATCGCTCGACGGCGTGGTCGTCACGGGAAACACGATGACGCGGTCGGCGGTGACGACGTCGCTGGGCCGGTGGGACGAGAAGAGCGGCGAGGCCAAGGGCATCGTGATCGAACACAACGTGTGGCGGGGGCCGGTGCGTTACGAGTGGGCCGGCGAGGTGATCGAAGGCCTCGACGCGGTGCGGGCGCGATTGGGGTTTGAAGCGGACAGCGTGGTCGAGGGCGGCAGCGACGCGGCGGGGCGATGACCACGTATCCCGTGTGACGTTTGGGGGCTGACGCGCAGCGTCTCGCGGTCCGTCGGACCTTCGGAAAAGGCGGCTGCGCCCCACCCCCTGGGCGTGGGTTGAGACGCGTTAGGGATTCAGCCGGGGTGGCCGTTGCGTTCGCCGGCCTGGCCGTTGTTTTCTTTGGGCTTGCCGTCGTGGTGGTCGGGCTTGATTTCGCCGAAGAGCTCGTCGACCGAGCCGGTGAACTCGGAGGTTTCCTTGAGCTTCCAGTCGTCGCTGGCGTAGGCGGAGTCGGCGTCGGAGAAGACCGCGGCGGCGAGGATGCCCGAGCCGAGGGGGGCGTCGCCCTCGAGGAACTCGCCGTCGTCCTTGGCGTCTTGCTGCTGCTGCTGTTTTTCGAGTTCGATGAGGGCGTCGTTGCCGGCTTTGTCGAGGGCGTGGCGTTGGTCGGCGTCGGCGGCGGCGGACGCGGCGGCGCCGGCGACGCCGTTGCCCGCGGCCGCGGCGGCACCGGGTTTGGGTGCGTTGGAGGCGCGGTTGAAGACGGTGCCGGTGACGGCGGCGCCGACGACCTTGAGGTAGGACATGGTGCGGGACAGGGCGGCGCGTTCTTCGCCCTGGGGGACGACGACGACGACGCCGTCGACCTGGCTGGTCACGAGCAAAGCTTCGACGCTGCCGGGGACGGGGCCGGTGTCGAAGAGGACCAGGTCGAACTGCTCGCGGGCCTCGTCGATAAGGCGGCGGATGAAGGCGGTGACCGATTGCGACCTCGTGGTGGTGAACGAGAGCGCGATCCAGGTGCGGCTGGAGGAGGCCGACCCCTTCCTGAAGGCCTGGGTCGAGTACCTGGTCGCCCGGGTCAAGGACCTGTCGAAACGGGTGGTGGTTTAGAGCATCTGGGGAGACCTGACTCATCGGTGAAGCGCCAACCAATGGCTCCGACACACCGACGGCCACCCTTGC
>JBCBSA010000081.1:0-9070 GCA_039819425.1 Planctomycetota bacterium | reverse complement strand
TAGACCGTCCTCGCCCCCGAATCGATCGCGGCCTGGATCGCGGCGGTGTCGTCGATGCCGTCGCCGGGGATCCCGCCGAAGTCGGCCGGGTTCACCCAGGCCGATGGCGGCTGGTCGACCACGGTGGGCGTCTCGCGTACCCGCAGACCCAGCCCCGTGTCGGGGGTGTTGTCGAAGGCCTGGAACGTGCCGCCCCGACGCGAGAAGCCCGACGACCCGGCGTACCAGTATTCGTCGATGTAGCCGTCGGGCAGCCCGGTGTTGCCCTGGAAGGCCTGGGTCTCGCGCGACAGCGCCGCGGCGTACCCGGTGGTGCTCACGTCGCGGAGGTAGACGTTGGGGACGAAGTTGCCGTTGACGATCGCGGTCTGGTTGGCGGCGTCGCCGGTGCCCACGATCTGCCCGCCGACCAGGACCAGCCGGCCGTTGCCGGGATCCCCGGGGCCGCCGGTCTCGTTGGCGATCGCGGTGACCTCGTTGAAGCTGTTGAAGTTGCGGATCTGGGTCGTGCTGGTATTGCTGTTGCGCAGGCCCACGACGTTCTGATCGCGGACGGTGATGTCCTCGAAGACTTTGCTGTTGGCCTCGAACTGGCTGCGGATGCCGGTGTCGAAGCCCTCGACGGTGAGGTTCTTGACCAGCAGCGGGCCGATGGTGCTGTCGTAGCCCACGTCGAAGCCGACGAACCCGGCGCGGTTGGGGTCGGAGCTGCGGATGGTCAAGTCGCGGGCCACGCCCTGGTTCGACGCGTTGAACTGCAAGCCGATGGCGTCGGCGTTGCCGGAGCCGATGTCGATCGTCAGGTCGCGGATGCTGTTCTCGAAACGGTCGGCCGAGCCGCCGCCGAAGTTGAACACCGCCCCGCCGAACGCCGAGCCGCCGGGCGCGAGGTTGTCCTGCAGTTTCAGCACCACGCCGTCCTGGCTCTGGCCCTGGATGTTGATGAAGCGGGCCGCCCCGGGGATCTGGAGCGTGTCCGAGACGTTGTACACTCCGTCGGGGAGGTAGATGATCTGGTCGCCGCCGCCGAAGCGGGGCAGGACCGTGTCGTTGAGCAGCTGCTGGAAGGCGGCGGTGTCGTCGGTCCCGTCGTTGGGCGTGATGCCGAAGTCGGTGACGTTCAGCACGCCCGCGTCCGACGGAAACAACACGTCGGCCCGGGCCTCCCCAACGCCGAGACCGGCCAGCAAACCCGCCGCAGCCGCTCTGAGACCAGCCCGAGTCCCCCAACCACTCAAATCAAATCCGGCGGCCGTCCCACGCCGAATCACGCGGCACCACTGCACGGACAAACCGTTTTTTAAACTATACATATATTAATTCTTTCTAAAATATACGCGGCCGCTTCCAACCCGGCCCGGGTCGGAATACCCCGCTATACCCACCAGAAAGGACTATATCGGAGCTAAGGGTTATCGCCAAGCGTTTTTCGCACGCATGGAGCTGGGATCGCCGGCCGGCCGGCCCGGCCGACCGCGCCGAACGTGTCCCGCCGCTAAACTGCCCGCCCTATGAGCCGACGCGTCTACCTCACCGGCCTGGGCCCCGTCAGCGGCCTGGGGCTGGGCATCGAACCGAACTGGAACGCCCTACTCGCCGGCGAGTCGGCCGTCGCCCCCGTCCGGGCGTTCGACGCCTCGGCCATCGGGTGCCCGCTGGCCGCCGAAGTGGCTTCCGGGGGCGACGACTTCAAGGTCCGCGACTTTGTGCCCAAGAGCTACCGCAAGGCGACGAAGGTGATGGCTCGCGACATCGAGTTGGCCGTGGCCGCCGCCGACCTCGCCGCCCGCGACGCCAGGCTGACCACCCACGGCACCGACCCCGACACGCCCCCGGAAGATCGATCGTACACGCCGGAGCGGACGGGCTGCCACATCGGGGCCGGGCTCATCGCCGCCGACCTCGACGAGCTGACCGCGGCGTTGCACGTGTCCCACAAAGACGACGACAGTTTCGACATCCACCACTGGGGGCAGGAGGGGATGCAGCAGCTCACGCCGCTGTGGCTGCTCAAGTACCTGCCGAACATGCTGGCGTGCCACGTCACGATCATCCACGACACGCAGGGCCCGTCGAACACGATCACCTGCGGCGAAGCGTCGGGCGGGCTGTCGGTGGGCGAGTCACTGCGGGTGATCCAGCGGGGTCAGGCCGACCTGTGCTTCTGCGGCGGAGCCGAGAGCAAGATCAACCCGATGGCGTTCCTGCGTCAGGTCATGACCGGGCGCTTGGTGAAAGAACTCGACGCCAAGGTTCGGCCGTTTGACGAACACGCCGTCGGGGGCGTGCTCGGCGAGGGCGGCGGCATCGTCACCCTCGAAGCCGCCGAAACGTTCGAGAAGCGTGACACCGACCGCGCGCCCTACGCCGAGGTCCTGGGCTTCGGCGCCTCGCAGACCGTCCACCCCGCCACCCGCAACCGCACCCCCGACCCCGCCGGCCGCGGCATCGTCAGCGCCGCCCGCGCCGCCTTGCGTGAAGCCAACCTCGAACCCGACGCCGTCGATGTGGTCGTGCCCTTCGGCCTGGGCCACCCCGACTGGGACGGCCCCGAAGCCGCGGCACTCCGCACCCTCCTGGGCGACCGCCTCGCGGCCGTCCCCGTCCTGTCCCCCAAGGCCAGCGTCGGCAACCTCGGCGCCGGCTCGGGCGGCTTCGACCTCTGCCTCGCCGCCCAGGTGCTCCACACCCAGACGATCCCCCCCCACGTCAATCGTGACCGACCCCTCGACGGCCTCGGCGCGACCGATGCCGACGCACTCGACGTCGCCCTGGTCCTCGCCACCGGCCTCGGCGGCCAGAACACGGCAATGGTGCTCAAGAAAGTCTGAAAATATCTTCACCGACAGGACCGCTTCTCAACCGACCTGCCGTTGTAAAATTAAAATCAAGTGTGAGGCACGAGCATGATCCAATCTGTTGAAAACAACCCGCACGAGTTAGCTCGACGTCTGCAAGATGCGATCCGCGAGCAACGTGAAGTCACTCGTCTCATCCGGGAACTCCACGAGACTCCTCGGGCGACACCCGATCAACTCCGCGAACAGCGTCGGTCTTCGTGGGAACCGTTACGCGGCACCGTGACTTACCACGGCGACATCGTTGCTCCGCTCGACGTCAAGTGGGACGCGGCCGAGTGATCCTGCTCGACACCCACGCCTGGGTGTGGCTCGTCGATTCACCCGACAAGCTGCCACCCCGAACTTTGCAGGAAGTCGAGACGCAAGACCTCATCCTCGTGAGTACCGTCAGCTGTTGGGAAATCTCGATGCTCTGTGCAAAAAAACGTATCGAACTTTCTCTACCACTCGATACCTGGATTCGTCAAACGCTCGACGCCTCGCAGTATGAGTTCGTGCCCTTGAGCGTCGAGGCCGCCAAGCTCGCCGGAAGCGAACAAGTCGAATGGACTCACCACGATCCCAGCGACCGCATGATCGTGGCGACCGCGATCGACCTCGACATCCCGTTAGTCACCGCCGACCGAGCGATCCAGTCGATCCCCGGCTTCACCACCGTTTGGTAATCCAATGAGCAAACCCAAGATCGTCATCACCGGCATGGGCTGGGTCACGCCGCTGGGCCACGACCTCGAAACCGTCTGGGCCAAACTCTTAGCCGGCGATTCGGGCGTCGATCGCACCAGCCACTTCGACGCGTCGACCTTCCCCACCACGTTCTCGGCCGAGGTGAAGGACTACGACTGGCGACGGTTCGTCGCCGACCCGTCGCTGCACGAGGGCATCGGGCTCAACACCAGCTACGCCCTCGGGGCCGCGGCGCAGGCGTGGAAGCAAGCCGGGCTCAATCAGTTCTCACAACTCAACCCCGAGCGACTCGGCCTGTACCTCGGGGCCGGCGAGGGCACGCTCGACTTCGACAACTACGTCGCCGCGAACCTCGCCGGGTGGGACGCCGACGAACGGGCGATCGACGGCGAAGCCTGGGCCAAGACCGCGACCGCCGTCATGGACGCGACACGGGAGATCGAGCAGGAGCCCAACATGCCGCTGGCGCACCTCGCGCTGGAGTTCGACGTGCAGGGCCCGGCGTACAACTGCCTCACCGCCTGCGCCGCCTCGACGCAAGCGATCGGCGAGGCCCGCGAGATCCTGATGCGAGGCGACGCCGACGTCATGATCACCGGCGGCTGCCACACCATGATCCACCCGCTGGGCATCACCGGCTTCAACCGCCTGACCGCCCTGTCGAACCGCAACGACTCGCCGACCACCGCGTCGCGCCCCTTCTCCGCCGACCGCGACGGCTTTGTCATGGGCGAGGGCGGCGGCATCATCATCATGGAGACCGAGGGACACGCCAAGGCTCGCGGCGCGACCCCCCTCGCCGAGGTCGCCGGCTACGGCAGCACCGCCGACGCCTACCGCATCACCGACATCCACCCCGACGGCCGCGGCGCCGCCCAGGCCATGCGCCAGGCCCTCGACGGCGCCGGCGTCCAGCCGAGTGACATCGACTGGATCGCCGCCCACGGCACGTCCACCAAGGAGAACGACTCGATCGAGACCCGCGCCATCAAGGCCGTCTTCGAGCAAGAAGGCAGCCGTGAAAAGTTCCGGGGGGTCCCGCCGGTGAGCTCGATCAAGTCGATGATGGGCCACCTGATCGCCGCCGCCGGCGTCGTGCAGGCCATCGCCGCGGTGCTGGCCATCCGCGACGGCAAGCTCCCCCCCACCGCCAACCTCACCACGCCCGCCCCCGAGCTCGACCTCGACTACATCCCCGGCGAGGCCCGCGACCTCAGCGAAGCTTCCGGGCGGGGCGGGGTCAACGTCTGCCTGTCCAACAGCTTCGGCTTCGGCGGACAGAACGACACGGTGGTGTTGCGGCGGGCGTAAAAAATCGGCCGCGGTCGGCGTCCGTTTACTCCGCACCCCCGACACGCGCCCGAGCACCGCTTGATGCCGCCGACCATCCGAATCCTCTTCGCCACGCTGCTCGGCGTGTCCGTCGCGACGACGGCCGAGGCCGACCGCCCCGAACCGACCGCGGCGTTGATCGCGGCGAGCGAAGCCGACGCCGCGCTCGCCGACGCGTTGGCCATCCGTTTGGTGCAAGACGACGTGGCCCTGGTCGACCGTCAGCACGTCCGGGCGGTGCTGGCCGAGCAGGAACTCAACGCCGCCCTGACCGGGGATGATCGCGGGCCTCGTCTCCGACTCGGGCGGCTGCTCGGGGCGGACGTGCTGATCGTGATCCCGGACGGCGGCGGACCGTCGCCCGGTGGGCTGCTGTTCTTGTCCACCGCGACGGGGCTGCGGTTCAACGCGATCCAGCCTCCGGTCGAAGACGACGAAGCGTGGCTCGACTGGGCCGCGACCGCCGCCGTCGACGCGGTCGCTCGCTACGCCACGCCGCCGCGGCGGGTGGTCGGCGTGGGCGCGTTCCTCGACCTCAACTTCGACCGCGGCATCGCCGCCGAACGCCGCGGCTTCTCCGCCGCGGTGAGCGGGCTCATCGAAAGCCACCTGCTGCACCAGCCCGACACCTGGCTGGTCGAACTCGACGAAGCCCAGGCGCTCGTCCGCGAGCAGGCCCTGACCGGGGGGAACGGGGGCGCTGGGGGCGAAGGCGTCGACCGCCTCGCGGCGTACTACATCCAGGGCGAGTTCCGCCTCGAAGACCGCCAGACCCGCATCGACCTGCGCTTCGTGCGCCCCGGGGCACCCACCAGAACCGTCACCCTCCGCGGCCCGCAGAAAGAGCTCGGCCCCCGCATCCTGCGATCGATCCAAGACTACTTCGCCGAGCAACAAGGCCCGTCGCGGGTTTCATTGCCGATCGCCGACGAATACGCGTTGCTGCTGGAGCGGGCCGACCGCTTCGCGGAATTGGACCACGGCGAAGCGGCGGTGGGCCTGCTGGAAGCGGCGGTGCTGCTGCGGCCCGGCGACGGGCAGGCCCGTGCTCGCTTGATCCGCGAATTGATCCGCCTGGCCGTTTTCTACGTCAACCAGGAGACCGGCGCTTCGCGTTGGCGACCCACCGACCGGCCGCTCGAAGCCGCGGCCGCCGCTTACGAGCGCATGCTTGAACACCTTGAGTTCAGCCTCGGCGACCAACTCCTCGACGCCGACACAGAAGCCGACTTGCTCGCGATGCTCAGCATCCCCGGTCAATGGGTGCGTTACCGCGCGAACCAGGCGCCGGCTTATCGGCGATCGACCTGGCCGGAGGGACGCGTCCTGCTCGATCGGCAGTGGCAGGTCCGCCGAAGCATCATCCGGCAACGCATCGCGGCGGGCGATCGGGCCGGCGTCGAGCGTTTGATCCCGGGAGACCTCGCGTTCATTTTTGTTTGGCACGAGCCCGCGACCAAGTGGGCCGAGCTCTGGGCGTTGGCCGAAGAGGTACGGGCGTTGCCGGACCCCGAGCCGTTAATGCGCAAAGTGTTGCGTCCCGGAGTCGGGATCGATGACAAAGGCCGGACGCGCGTCGGTGTGGATGACACTTACAAGAAGCGCGTCGAACAATGGTCCCGGTCCGGCGACCCGATCCGCAGAAACCTGGCCGCCGAGTTGCAGGCCACGATCGACCGCGACGGCACACCGAGTCAACACCGCCAACCTCCGCAAGGTGATGTCCCCGAACCCGGATTCGTCGCGACGACGGAAGCGCTCGATTACCGGTTCCTCGATGAAAACGGCCGACCGCTGGCCAAGCTCCCGTGGATCAGACAGTGGGTCTCCGCCGACGAGTACGCCGAGATCGCCGCCGGGCACCGCGACGTCTTCGTGTCGCGGGAGCCCGGCGAGATGAGCGTGGCGCTGCGGTGGACGCCCGCCGATCGCCGACTCGCGGCACCCGACTGGCAGCTGGCTTACGACGGGCGTTGGGCGTGGGCGGTCACGCCGGGGCGGTACGACACGCCGTGCGTCGTCGCCGCGATCGATCCGCGGACCGGCCGTGTGGTCCGGGTTGCGCCGGAGCACGGCTTGTACCCGGCCGACGGCGATCTGATCGTCAAGCCGATCGCGCCCGGCCGGGCCGCCCTGGTCGGTTCCACGCAGCGGACGCACACGGGCACCATCGACCGCACATGGATCGCGGTCGCGGATGTGACCGACCCCGAGCGTCCTCGCCTGACGAACGTCCACGAGGCCAAAGACCGGCGTATCGACTTCGAGGAAAACGGACTGGACGTGGCCTTCCGCCCGACGACGGCCGTGCTCGTGCGGGACACACCGGGCTCGGGGCATGGTCCCCGTGAATTGCTCATTCCTCGCGGCACACGGACGAGCCCGCTGGCGGTCGATCTGCAGACCCTGGCGGTCTCGGTACGCGATGTCGGCCGCCGCAGCCACTTCCAGCACCTTGTCGATGATGCCGAGGGCGCCTACGTGATCGAGTGGCGAGGGGGTACGGATCGCAATCGGCTTTGGCGGTTAAACCCGGACGAGCCGTACCGGACGGGGCCGGTCGCGGACCCGCTGCCGGAGGGGTGGCTGTACACAATCGGGCAGCACTACCACCTCATCCGACGCGGCACCCGTGCTACGCCGATGATCTGGCGGGTCGCCGACCGACTCGGCGGTCCTTGGCGAGTCGTCAAACCGCCGGTCGGTATGGCCGTTAACGCCGAAACACCACCGATGTTTTCACGCCGACACGGACTGATCGTGACTCCGACACCCCGCGGCGGCTCGCCGGTCCACCGTCTCATCCTGACGCCGGTCGACCGCGGCGACGAGTCGGAACCCCGCGGCTGACCTAGGCGCTCTACCCTCGGCTTCGACTCAGTCGTAGAGCGGCGAGGTCTCGGTCGAGAGCTGCAGGGTCGTCTCGATGCGGAAATTGGATTCGCTGGTGTGCCGCTCGGCGAAGAAGAGCTTGAGCTCGTAGGTGCGGCCGACGGTCAGGCCCAGGTCCTCGGCGATGTCGTCGATGTTGACCGACGCGGACTGCTGGCTGTGGACGCCGCCGAGGTCGACGACGAGTTGGCCGTTGACGAAGACCCAGACGTCGTCGTCGCCGGTGAAGCTGAAGTGCAGGGCATCGCCGGGGTTGTCTTCCGAGCTGAACGCCTCGCCGGCGACGCCGTCGCCGTCGAGGTCGCGGGTGGCGGGGTCGCTGTAGGTGAACAGCGTGGACAGCTCGTAGGTGAAGTGGAAGTTGTGGACGCCCCCGGCGGCCCACCGCAGAGGCCACTCGGCCGTATCCGGGGTGAGCCCAAAGCCCCGGTCGTCGATCGGGAAGAAGTAGTTGTAAGGGGCGGGCAGCTGCTTCTCCCGGGCGAACACGTAGAGGCCCGGGCGGTCGGGGTCTTGGTTGAGCGTGATCTGGTAGGGGATTTCGAGGTTGACGCCGTCGATGGTCTGGTACCACTGGGCGAAGGACGCGGGCGATTCGACCGACTGTTCGGAGGTGCCCTTCTTGCTGTTGTAATAGCTCATGTCGAGCAGGGGCAGGCCGTCGGGGCCGAGCTGCGACTCGACTTTGTTGTAGGTGCCGGGGAAGGTCTCAAAGTCGGGGTGGCTGGTCTGAAAGTCGCGGATGGTGCCGTCGAGGACGATGGTGCCGGGCGTGGTGTCCTCGGCCGGGGCCAGGCCGTCGAGGTTGTCGGACGCCGGGGCGGGGCCGACGGCGGCAAACGGGGTGAGGCCCAGGGCGGTGAGGAGGCAGAGCTTGGTGAATCGCATGGTCGGGGTCCTTCAGGGGTTCCGGGGGTTTCCGGAGGGCGTGTGGTGGCTCGCGGACACCCTGAATCGGTGATTGAATTCAACAATCCGTTTATGCAGAAGCCAGCCCGACCCCGGCGTCGAAATACCCCGGGTGTGAACTTGGCCGGAGGGTGTGTGTTTTGCGGGTTATAAGACCCTGACAAGCGGACCGATCAGTCGGCCTCTTCCCAGGCGGCGGCGCGTTCGACGGCCCGAGACCACCGGCGGCGGCGTTCTTGGGCTTCGGCGGCGGGGATCGCGGGGGCGAAGGTGGTTGTGTCGCCGGGGTCGTCGGGATCGAGGTCGAGCCCGGCCGCGAGGCCGGCGAGGCGGGCGGCGCCCAGGGCGGTGGTCTCGGTGACCGCCGGGCGGACGACGGGCGTGCGGGT
>JBCBSA010000080.1:0-9087 GCA_039819425.1 Planctomycetota bacterium | reverse complement strand
TGATGTGCGCCCCCATCAGCCCGTCTGTCGCCGTCTTGGCGATCAGCACCCCGACGAACCCGCCGATGATCGCGTTGCCCAGCCACATGCCGCTGGATTCGATCAGGCTCGGCAGCCCCACCCGCACGATCCGCCCGCTCAGGTCCCGCTTCGGCCGCATCCACCGCGGGTACAGACGCAGCTCCAGCCGGCCGTGCAGCAACACCGCCAGCACCACCACCCCGCCCAGCGACCACGCCACCGCCGTCCCCGCCGCGATCCCCGCCACCCCGTAGCCCCCGAACGGCTCGGGCCCGAACGTGAACAGCCACGACGCGGCGATGTTCACCACGTTCACCCCCACCATCACCACAAACGGCGTCCGCGTGTCCCCCGCCGCCCGCAGGCACGCATTCCCCACGATCAGCACCGACCCCAGCGTCGCCCCCACCGCCACCACCCGCAGGTACACCACCGCCAGGTCGTGTGTCGTCGGCGGCAGGCTGAAGATCGCCGCGATCCACGGTGCCGCCGCCGCCACAACCCCCGCCGTCGCCGCCCCCCACACCGCCGCCAGAAACAACGCCTGCCCCAGCGCCGCGTCCGCGTGCCGCCGCTTGTCGCCCCCCTTGGCCCGGGCGATCAACGCCGACGCCCCCACCCCCAGCGACGTGTGCAGCATCCCCAGCAGCCACCCCACATAGGCCGCCACCCCGATCGCGTCCAGCGACCGCTCGTCGATCCGCCCCGCCAGCGCCGTGTCCACGATGCTCACCAGCGCGTTGAGCAGCAGCTCCAGGAACGGCCACACCGCCAACACCACCACCTGCCGCCCCAGCGACAGCCCCGCCAGCTTCCCGCCGAGTTCGGGCAGCTCCGGCGTCGTGGGTGGCGTATTGGCGTCCGACGACACCGACTCATCGGTGTCGAGGGCGAGATCGGCGGCGGGCTTCATGCGAACGGGATCATAGCCCTGACCGGTTCTCAACCCGATAGTCGAGCAGCACGTCGTCCCCCAGCCGCTCGACACCGACCAACTCCAACGCGACCGCCCGGCCGATCGCCTCACACGTCAATCCCCGTACCGCGGGCGCCGCCTCGGCGTCGCCGATCAACTTCGGGGCAGTGAACACCAACAACTGGTCCACCAGGCCGTCGGCCAGCAGCGCTCCGATCAGCGTCGCGCCGCCCTCGACCAGCACGTTGGTGACGCCCTCCTCGGCCAACCGACACAGGCCCGCCCGCAACTCGCCGTCGATCACCGTCACCGGCGGGCCCCCGTCGTGCAGCAGCTTGGCGTCTTTGGGCAGTCGGCCCGAACGGTCGGCCACCACCCGCCGCGCGACCCGCCGCACCAACACAGGGTCCACCGGCCGGGCCGTGAGCAATGGGTCGTCAGCGATCGCCGTGCCGACGCCGACCATCACCGCATCGACGCGACCCCGCCACTCGTGCACCCGGACCCGCGACCGCTCGTTGCTGATCCATTGGCTGTCGCCGCTTGCCGTGGCCGTCCGGCCGTCAACCGTCTGCGCCCACTTGGCGGTCACCCACGGCAGCCCCGTCGTCACCCGCTTGATGAACGCCTCGTTCAGCCGCCGGGCCTCCGCTTCCCGCAGCCCGACGTCGACCTCGACGCCCGCCTCCCGCAGCCGCGCGAGCCCCCGGCCCGCCACCTCGGGAAACGGATCGACCATCGCCACGACCACACGCCCCATCCCCGCCTCGATCAACGCCTCGGCGCACGGCCCCGTCTTGCCCCGGTGCGAGCACGGCTCGAGCGTCACCACCATCGTCAACCCCTTCGGATCGACCCCGCGTCGCCGGGCGTCGGCCAGCGCGTTCACCTCCGCGTGCGGCCCGCCGAAGCGTTCGTGAAACCCCTCGCCCACCACCTCGCCGTCGCGCAGCAACACCGCCCCCACCATGGGGTTGGGCTCAACCAAGCCTCGGCCCCGCGCCGCGAGTTCGAGCGCCCGGTCCATCGCGTCTGAGAGTTCCATGCCGTGGTTTCGCTTTCGTGGGGCCGACGCCGGGCTTACCATTTCGGAAACAGGTCCCGCCCGGGGCCGCCCCTTACCGCCGTGAGCCTGCCATGAAAACCGTCCTGAAAATCGTCGCCGTCGTCGTCGTCCTGCTGATCGTGGCCGTCGGGCTCGGCGTGTACCTCTACGGCAACACCGCGATCCAGCGCGTCGTCGAGCAGCAGGGTACCAAGGCCACCGGCGTCGAGACCCAGCTCGCCGGCGTCGCGCTCAACCCCTTCGGCGGGGCGCTGTCGCTCAACGGCTTCACCCTCGCCAACCCCCAAGGCTTCACCGACGCCAAGATCTTCGAGCTCAACGAAGCCAACGTCGAGGTCAAGATCGGCACCCTGCCCGTCCCCGTCATCGGCAACCGGGGCGACGAGATCGTCGTCCCCGAGGTCAACGTCGACGGGGCGGTGGTGCTCGTCGAGCTGAGCAACCTCAAGCTCAACTCCATCGAGTTGCTCAAACAGATCCAGAAACAGGGCGAGAGCGAAGACGCCGGCCCCGAGGGCGAAGAACCCGAGGCCGACCCGGGGGAAGCCGGTGAGTCCAAGCCGTTCGTCATCAACAACCTCAACATCACCAACACCAAGGTGATCGGCCGCATCGCCGTCCCCGGCGTCGGCGAACAGGACATCAACCTCGAGCTCGCCGACATCCGCAAGACCGACGTCCGCGGCGTCGAGCTCAGCGACGTCATCGCTTTCACGCTCGAGACCATCCTGCTCAACGCCAGCCAGACCCTCTCGCAGAACCTGCCCAACTTCGACCAACTGGCCGGGCAACTCACCGACATCTCCGGCCAAGTCCTCGACGACATCGGCGGCGAACTCGACAAGGTCGCGCCCGGCGTCGGCGGCGTGGCGAGAGAACTCGGCGGCGCCGAGGTCGACAAGGCGATCGGCGGGCTGCTCGGCGGCGACAAGGAAAAAGACGCCCAGAACAGCGACGCCGCCGAGGGCGAAACCCAAGAAGATTCGGACGTGGGCTCCGCGATCCGCGAGGGGATCGGCGGTCTGCTGGGTGGCGGCAGCAAAGACGAATCCTCGTCCGAATAGGGCGACGTCGGCCGCCGCTTACTCGATCACGATCGACGACGGGTCGAACGTCGCCTCGGGCGGGTGCGGGGTCCATCCGCTCCAGCGTGTCCACCAGGACCTTCGTAATCAACAGGTTGCGGAACCACCGCCGCTCGCCCGAGCCTTTGGCAACAGTAGCCGCAGCACCCGCAAAGCCTCTGCCGCGGCGAGCGGAGGCGGCATGGCACCGAGTCGCTTCAAGCTCGGCTGAAACGGTTCGCAGATCACCGGTCCTTCATAACCGGTTTCGATAAGCGTTCGGAACGCATCGGCGGCATCAATCACGCCGGTCGCCAGCGGCATCTCACGCCGTCCGTCGTGCTGTTGGTCGGGTGCGAGGCCGGCGGGGGCGTCGTTGGCGTGGACGTTGACTACGCCCCTGCCTCCGCCGACGGCGTTGATCGCCACGCGGAGACTCTCAGCTTTATCACCCGATGTGTACCAGTGAAAGAAATCGATCACCAGACCGCTGGCGTGGCCGACCGCTTGGACAAGTTGAGCCATCTGCTCGGCGCGGTGGATAAAAGGGTAGCGGTGGTCATCGCGGAGGTGTTTAGGCCCGATGAACTCCAGCCCGTAGCGAACGCCGTGCTCTTCGAGCAAAGCGGCGACGGGGCGGAGGCGCTCCGCGGTGTACTCGAACTGCGCGTCGTAAGGCCGGGCGTCGCTGCCGGGCCAAACGTGGTTATAGGTGCGGGTGCTGCCGGCGGTCTGAACCAGCGGCAGCTTTTCTCGGAGCCACGACAGGCCATTAGCGTAGTCGTTGTCATCCGCAGTAGGGAAGTCGCAGGGCAATGCAAAGAGCCCCCAACGCAGTCCTCGTTCTCGGGCCGCGTCCCGCAATCGGGCGGCATGGTCGAGGTCACGCACGCCGTCGATCGGTAGGTCAACACCCTCGAACCCTGAGTTGGCCGCAAGGTCGAGCAACGCCTCGGGGGTGAGCCCATTGACCCCGATCGTCTGGGGGCAAAGATTCGGATACGGTCCGGCAGGTCGTGGGGACATAAGTCAATATCTAATCATCAGCGATCTATCCAGCCGGAGGGACGGGGCTTGGTCGCCCGTCACTCGATCACGATCGACGACGGGTCGAACGCCGCCTCGGGCGGGTGCGGGTCCATCCGCTCCAGCGTGTCCACCAGCACCTTCGTAATCAACAGGTTGCGGAACCACCGCCGCTCGCCCGGCACGATGTACCACGGCGCACTCGGCGTCGAACACTTCGTGACCGCGTCGCTGAACGCCTCCATGTAGTCGTCCCAGTGGGCCCGCTCGGTGAGGTCTTCGGGGTTGAACTTCCAGTGCTTGTCGGGGCGGTCGAGCCGGCGTTGCAGCCGCTGCTTCTGGTAGTCCTTGGAGATGTGGATCATGAACTTGACGACGGTCGTGCCCTCGTCGGTCAGCAGCTTCTCGAAGCAGTTGATGTGTTCGTAGCGGCGCTTCCAGACCGGCTCGGGGATCCAGTCTTTGACCCGGACGATCAGGACTTCTTCGTAGTGCGACCGGTTGAAGACGCTGATGTGGCCGTCGGCCGGGGTGTGCGGGTGCACCCGCCAGAGGTAGTCGTGGGCGAGCTCTTCTTTGCTGGGGGATTTGAAGGAGGTGACCTGGCAGCCGTCGGGGTTCACCGGGCCGAAGACGTGGCGGACGGTCGAGTCCTTGCCCGCGGCGTCCATGGCCTGGAGCACGACCAGCAGCGACCGCCGGCCCTCGGCGTAGAGGCGTTCCTGCAGCTCGGCCAGCCGGAGCGTCAGGGCGTGCGCGGCCTTGCGGCCGTACTTCTTGTCGATGGGGCCGTCGTAACGCGTGGCCCGATCGCGGACGTCGGTCGGCCGGTCGACGGGGACGAGGTAGTCGTCGGTGCGGAGGTGTTGGTGGAGCGGGGTGAAGTCGAAGTCGTCGGCGACGTGAGATGGGCTCAAGGTGCGGGGTTCCTTTGGGACTGGGCGTCAATAGCATACTCAAGGGCCAACAGCGCTTCGCCCAACAGGTACATCCGGTCGTCTCCGTTGTAGTCGGGGAACCCGCTGGCGAGGTGCATCACCCGCCGGGTCGCTTCGCGTTCGGTCCGCTCGTCGCCGAGCTTCACCGCCAGCCGCAGCAGCGGGCCCCAGGTCTCCACCCCCGCCCACGTATCTTCACCGCCGGGCGGGCGGTAGCGGTCGCCGGTGCGGGCGTCGTAGTACAGCCGCAGCTGCGGCATGCGGTCGCGGGCGAACACGAGCACGCCCCGCGACACGTCGGGGTTGGTCGTGGTGCAGCGCTCGGCCACGGTGAGCACGTTGGACAACTGCTCGATCCCGTCGAGCGAATACAGCCCGTCGGCGGCGAGGTGGGGCATGATCGTGCCGACCTCGGGCCGGATCATCTGGTGCAGCAGCCCGGCGGGCGTGCGGGCGGCTCTGATCAGCGCGGCGGACTTCTCGACCACCTCGGCCCAGTCTTCCCGACCGTTCAGCCCCGCCTCGATGACGGCCGTGAGCAGGTCGGGGTCGTAGTCGACGAGGAAGGAGTTGGTCGCGTAGTCGTAGACATCGGGGTGGAGGTTGAAGTAGTTGCGGATCATCCAGACGCCGTTGTCGTAAGCGGCGTGGCGGGCGTAGGCGTCGAGGACCAGGGCGATCGTGTCGCGGTCTTCGTCGAGGCCGAAGGCTTGGACGCCCGCCCACAGGGCCTCGGCGGCGCGGAGGGCTTCGGTCGTGCCGGACGCGTCGCGGGCGGCGGTGCCCTCCGACGGGTCGGGGTGGTATCGCCAGGCGATGACGCCGTGGGCCGGGTCGCCGTGGGTGCGGGCCACGAGCAGGTGATCGAGGATGAGGCGCCGCAGGGGATCGAACAGTTCGCGGTCGCCGGCGCGGGCGGCGTAGGTGGCGAGTTGGGTGACATCGACCGCATAGACGTACCCGTCGTCGCGGGCCAGGTCGTGGTCGCGGACGCTGGCCCACGCGGCGTCGCGGAGGGTGTCGCGCATCGCCTCGGCGTCGGCCGGGTCGGGGCCCGGGAACAGCGACGGCAGCGTGAACCCCGCCGCCGCGACCAGCAGCACCACGAGTAGCACCCGCAGCGGTGTGACGATCCGGCGATCGTCCCTCGGAGCGTCCACGGCGCGGGATGGGAACGGTTTTTGTGTCACGGTCCGATTCTACCGGCGGTATCGTGATCGAATGGGCCCCCGGAACGATTCTCCCCGCGTCCGCCACGTCGTCGGCTGCATGACCGGCACCAGCCTCGACGGCCTGGACGCCGCGCTGACCCGGATCACCGGCACCGGCCTGGCGATGACCGCCGAGTTCGTCGGCATGGTCAACGCGCCGCTGCCCGACGGCCTGCGATCGATGCTTCGGTCTTTGGCTGCAGGCGAACCGCACCCGCCGATCGAGATCATGCGGGCGGCCCGACACCTCGGCGCGGTCCACGCCGAGGCGGTGGCGGAACTGCTTTCGGTTCACCCTGAAGCCGAGCCCGACTACGTCGTCGCCCACGGCCAGACCGTCTGGCACGCCCCGGCCGATCGGCTGAGCTGGCAGTTGTTCGACCCGTGGCCGATCGTGCGGGTGTTGGGTTTGCCGGTCTGTTACGACCTGCGGCAGGCCGACCTGATTGCGGGAGGCGAAGGCGCGCCGATCACACCGATCGCGGATTGGGTGATGTATCGCCACCACGCCGATGCGGTTATGAATCTCGGGGGGATAGCCAACGCAACCTGGCTCCATGAAGAAATCGCAAAGGTCAAAGGCGAAGACATTTTTCCTTGCAATATTCTTCTAGATGGTTTGTACCGCGCATGGTTTGATGGTGACTACGATCGAGACGGAGTGAATGCCTCGAACGGTGAAGTGGATATCGAAGTAGTCGGGATGATCTCGGAAGCAGTCAGCACTCGTATACAGACAAGCCGATCATTGGGGCGAGAATATTTCGATGATCTATGGATACAAGAACTGGCGGATTCGGTTCGGCGTAAGGTGTCGCCCGAGGGTGGGCTGATTTCAGCAATCGGGATGATCTCCGCTTGCGGGATGGGTTTAGTCAAAGACAAGGGATGCAAGCGCGTTGTGCTTGCCGGTGGTGGGGCAAAGAACCACACCTTGACCGATGGGCTGGCGAGTTTCGCTACCGAGATCGAGCTTTGCTATTCCGATGATGTCGGTATCCCCGGTAACGCCCGTGAAGCGATGGGGTTTGCGGTGCTCGGAGCGTTATCGACAGACGGGATAGCGGTGTCGTTGCCACAGGTAACGGGGGCGAATGAGCCGGGGGCGGCGGGGGTGTGGGCGTATCCTGACGGGCCGCCGGGCGGAGCCGCCGGTCTGGGCCCGGCGTGGATCTGACGAGCAATCGAAGGGCAAGCGCCGGGTCAAGCCCGGCGGCTCACGTGGTCGATGTCATCGGACGAGACTTTCAACATGGCCGAACCACCCGACAACCTCGACCGCGGCCAGCTCGACACCGAGAAACGGCTCGCGTCGGCGGCGGCGATCGACGCGCTGTCGGTGAATCAGACGTTGGCCTTGATGAACACGCAGGACATCGAGGTGCCGCGGGCGGTCCGGGCGGCGCTGCCGGCGTTGACGGGGCTGGTCGAGCGGATCGTCGCGGGGATGCGGCGGGGCGGTCGGCTGATCTACGTCGGGGCCGGGACGTCGGGCCGGCTGGGCGTGCTGGACGCCAGCGAGTGCCCGCCGACGTTTTTCACCGAGCCGAGCCAGGTGGTCGGCGTCATCGCCGGCGGGGACAAGGCGCTACGACGGTCGGCCGAGGGCAAGGAGGACGACCCGTCGGGCAGCCACCTGACGCTGACGAACCTGAAGCTGACGGCGGACGACACGCTGGTGGGGATCACGTCGGGCGGGACCACGCCGTTTGTCTGGGGTGCGATCGAGTTCGCCCGAGGGCGTGGCGTGCCGACGGGGGTCATCACCTGCGTGCGGCTGCACACGCTGCGTAAGCCCAAGGCCCGGGCGCCGCTGGTGCCGGGCAACGCCCCGGTCGACCTCCCGCCGCCGCCGGAAGCGAGCTATCAGGTCGACCACGCGGTCGAGCTGATCGTCGGCCCGGAGGTCGTCACCGGCTCGACCCGGCTTAAGGCGGGCACCGCCACGAAGCTCGCCCTCAACATGATCTCGACCGCCACCATGGTCCAGCTCGGCAAGACCTGGGGCAACCTCATGGTCGATGTTCGGGCAACGAACGCCAAGCTCCGCGACCGGGCGCAACGCATCCTGGCCGAGCAGCTCGGCGTGGATCGGAGCGAAGCGGGCCGGCTGCTCGACGCGGCCGACGGCCGGGTAAAGATCGCGCTGGTGATGCACCGCAAGGGGCTGGGCGCCAGCGCCGCGGCGACGCTGATCGACGAGCACGACGGCCGCATCCGCCCGATCCTGGGGGCTCCGCGCTGACACCGGTTTGCCGTGTGTACCGGCCCTACGCTCCGGCATGGGCACGCAATTGGTCTGGCTTAAACGTGACCTACGGATCGAAGACCACGCCCCTCTGGCCGAAGCCGCGGCGGCCGGGCCGTGCGTCGTGCTGTACGTCTACGAGCCCGAGGTGGTCGCCCACTCCCACGCAGACCCGGCCCACCTCGCCTTCGTCAACCAGTCGCTCGCCGAGCTTGAACGCCGGCTCGAAGAGCGCGGCGGCCGACTCACACGACTCCACGGCGAACTCCCGGGGGTCTTCGACCGCCTGCACCACGAGCACCCGTTCGAGGCGATCTGGAGCCACGAAGAGACCGGCAACGACACGACGTATCAGCGCGACCGCCGGGTCCGGCGGTGGTGCCGGCAACGCGGCGTGGCGTGGCACGAACGGCGGCAGACGGGCGTCGTACGCAGGCTGCCGTCCCGCGACGGCTGGGCCCGGCGGTGGCATCGGCTGATGAACCAACCGATCGTCGAGCCCCCGGAACGGATCACGCCGGCGGACGGGGTGCGGCGTCTCGGGGAACAGACGGCGGCCGACCTCGGCCTGCCCGCCACAACGATGACACGCGCCAT
>JBCBSA010000079.1:0-9112 GCA_039819425.1 Planctomycetota bacterium | reverse complement strand
CGACCCGCACCCCCTCGATCCGCAGCCCGTCGTCCACCGCCTTGGTCATGTCGACCAGCGTCAAGAGCGCCACCGTCACCGCCGTCAACGCCTCCATCTCCACCCCCGTCTTCGCCGTGATCCCCGCCTCCCCCATCACAGCGATCGTTCCGGGGGCCGTGCGTTCGAACGACACGTTGACGTATTCCACCGGCAGCGGGTGACACAACGGGATCAGTTCCCCGCACTTCTTACCCGCCATCACCCCCGCCACCCGCGCCACCGCCAGCGCCTCGCCCTTGGGCAGGTCGCCACTCATCACCCGATCCAACGTCCCCGCCGCCGCGTGCAGCTCCCCCCGCGCCACCGCGCGCCGCCGCACCACGGGCTTCTCCCCCAC
Source organism: Planctomycetota bacterium (assembly GCA_039819425.1). GTDB lineage: Bacteria > Planctomycetota > Phycisphaerae > Phycisphaerales > Phycisphaeraceae > Algisphaera. The sequence continues at coordinate 8,733 of JBCBSA010000079.1, read as the reverse complement.
GTCAACCATCCCCGCCTCGCCCCGCTCGTTCACATGCGTCAGGTCTTCGCCCATCTTACGAGTGTAATCCATCACGACGCGACACCCCCCGGGCACCACGCTCTGCCCCAAGGGTCCCTTGACAACGGCGGTTGGGCCCAATACTATGTTGAACATAGTTTGCTTCACAAAACGAAAGGCCGACATGAAACTCGAACGCGAAATGATGCGGGGGGCCGGGCCCACCGCGGTGCTGCAGCTGCTGACCGCGAGCGAAAAGTACGGCTACGAGCTGGTCGAAGCCCTTGCCGACCGCAGCGGCGGCGTGCTGGCGATGGGTCAATCGACGCTGTATCCGATGCTCTACAACCTCGAAGCCAAGGGCCTGGTCAAGTCGCGGACGGTCACGGCCGACAACGGCCGGCCACGACGTTATTACCGGCTGACCGCCAAGGGCAGGAAGCAGCTCGACGCCGATCGGCAGCGGTGGTCGGCGCTGTTCGACGCGATGGCGGCGCTGGGCATCACCCCGCCGCCACCGGGTGCGGCTTCGGCCAATATCCTCAGAGCGGGGGGTGCGTTTTGAATAGCGACGCCGTCAACCCTTCGGTCCTCCGTCGCCTCCGTAAGACCCCGCTGCGCGACCTGTTGCGTGGCCAGCTCACGGGTCGGCTGGACCTGGACGCGAAGCTCGCCTCGTCGGGGCTCTCGCCCCGGGCCGGCCGGCTGGTGAGTGACACCGTGCGGAGGACCCGGCTGTGGCGACTCGAAAAAGCGGCGGTCGCCGACGAACTGATCGCCCACTTCCGCGACGGTCGGGCCGCGGGGGCGACCGACGAGGAACTGGCCGAGCGGTACGGCGACCCCGCCGCGGCGGCGAAGCTCATCGGCCGGGCCAAGCGGCGCAGCCGGTCGCTGCCCGCCAAGGCGTTCGTGTGGTCGCAGATGGCCGCGGCGATACTGATCGTGCTTTACGCCGGTCTGGCGTTACGGTTCTTTGTCGGCGCGCCGCAGGTCAAGGTCGATTACGTCGAGCGGATCAACGCCGCGGCGCTGGCGGTGCCCGAAGACCAGCGGGCTTGGCCGACGCTGCGGGCCGCTTGGATCGAGGCACGCGAGATCGACGACTGGGACCACCCCGGGCCGAAGTTCCTCGACCCCGACCCGGCGGTGCTCGACGTCCGCGACCCGTCCGACCCGGCGTGGGGCGAAGCGGAGGCGTTTCTCGACCGCCAGCGACGCCTGCTCGACGCGATCCGCGGCGGCGCGGCGAAGCCCCGACTGGGGTTTGTGGCGGGGTTCCACAACGACCTGAGCCTGGACGATCGCCGGGCGCTGGGGATGCACCTCAACGACGAGCCGTCGGACGCCGGGGCGGCCGCGGCGGACCGGCTGATCAGCGAGTCGCTGATCGGGGTGCTGCTGCCCCATCTCGGTCTGCAGCGTGACGCCGCCCGGCTGCTCACGCTGGATACCTGGCGGGCCGTTCATCGCGGCGACGCCGACCACACGGCGGATAACCTCCGGGCCATGCTGGGGCTGGCCCATCAGTCCATCGAGCAGAGCGTGTTGATCAACGGGTTGGTCGGTGTGTCGATCTTCACGCAATCGGCCGATTTGCTCGAAGAGGTTCTCGCCTTACGGCCCGGGCTGTGGCCGGACGACCAACTCCAAGCGATCGCCCGGGACTTTGCCGGTTTCAAGCCGCGGCGAGTTGTCACGATCGAGGGCGAGCGGATGTTCATGTACGACACGCTGCAACGGCTGTACACCGACGACGGCCGCGGCGACGGGCGGATCACCGACGAAGGGATCCGGGTGCTGAGCATGATGGGCAACATGTCGTTTGCTCCGGCGGACCGGCGGGCCGACCCCCTCGCCAGCGTGGTCGGCAGCGCGGTGGCTCCGGGCTCGCTGCTGGTGGTGGCGTCACGCCGAGAGACGCGCATGTTGTTCGACCGCCTGATGGACGGCTGGGAGGCCGACTACGCCCGGCCCCTGCGCGAAAACGTCGAGGCCTCGGGCGTGGCGGAGGTCGAGGCCTGGGGTTGGCGGAAGCGTATGAAATTCCCGACGCTGACGGTCCTGCTGCCGGCGCTCGACGCGGTGCGGCGGACGGTCGAAAGGGCCGAGGGCCGGCGCGACGGCGTCCTGATCGGGGTCGCGCTGGAACGCTACCGTTTGGAGCACGACCGGTGGCCGGCCGATCTCGCCGAGCTGACCCCGGCGTTCCTGCCCGTATTGCCCGTCGACCGCATCACCGGCGGGCCCCTGCGCTACCGGCTGGAAGAGGGGCGGCCCGTCATCTACAGCGTCGGGGGCGACCGCGACGACGACGGCGGCCGGCCGGCGGTTCAACGGGGCGAGGCCTGCATCGACCTCGCCGCGTTCTGGTCCGAGGACGCCGCTTTTTACGAAGGGGACTGGGTGATCTGGTCGGCGGCGGAGTGACGCGGAGGCCACGCCCGGAGAGCGCGGGCTTGAGGCGCGATAAACTCGGGCCATGCGTGTTGCCGAATGGATCATGCCGACCGCCTTGGCGTTGCTCCTTTCCGGGGGCGGGGTGGGGTGTGTGCAGCGGACGATCCATGTGACGTCGGAGCCGGCGGGGGCGTTGGTGTGGCTGAACGACGAGGAGGTCGGGCGGACGCCGGTGGCGGTACCGTTTACGTTTTACGGGACGTACGACGTGCGGCTGGAGAAGGAGGGTTTCGATCCGTTGTGGACGACGGGGGAGGCGGAGATGCCGTGGTGGGAGCTGCCGGGGCCGGACCTGGTGGCGGAGTTGATGCCGGGGGCGAAGTCGGAGGTGCGTTGGCACTACGCGATGGAGCCGGCGGTGCCGGCGGCGGAGGCGGACGTGGCGGGGCTGACGGAGCGGGCGGAGGAACTGCGGGACGAGACGCGGGCGTTCGGGGAATGAGCCGGGGCGGGGTCGTTTCCGGGGGGTCGTTTCCGGGGGGAGCGTTTCTGGGGGGCGGAGGCTGACATGGCACACCAACCGATCCAGTTCGGCGAGTCGGGGCGGGCCGGAGCCGGCGGGGCCGACCTGCCGCACGACGAGGCCGAGCTGTCGGCGACGCCGAGGTCGTTGGACTTAAAGAAGGACGAGGCGTTGACGGTCGTGTGGAGCGACGGGCGGACGTCGGTGTACCCGATCAAGTTCCTGCGTCAGATGTCGCCGTCGGCCGAGGCGCGGGCGCTGCGGGAAGAGATGGCGAAGAACCCGCTGACGGTGTTGCCGGCGGAGAAGGCGGACGGGCCGTCGGACGGCCGGCCGTTCCGGGCCGAGGGGGCGGAGCTGGTGGGCAACTACGCGTTGCGGGTGAGGTTCTCGGACGGCCACCACACGGGGCTCTACACCTGGCCGTACCTCAGGTCGATCGACCCGGCCCGCAACGCGGCCGAGGCGCAGGGGGGAACCACCGACCCCGACAAGGCGGTCCGCCCTTAGCCGGAGGGCGTGGGTTCCGATAAACAGCGGCGGGGACGGGGTGTCGAGTGGGGTCACCAGCTTGAGGTGGGGGCGGGACCGGGCGGTCGATATACGCCTGAGCAGGAAGCTCAAAAGTTTCACACCGCTAACACTCTTATAACGAACCCGTAACTCCCACCTCACGCCGCCTCCCTAAGTTTTCGCGCTATCGCACCTCGGCCGGACGTCCGGTCGCCACGTGGGTGGCCTGCTTCCCTTTCTCTCGGAGATTTTGAGATATGCAACGTTCCCTGACGACCGGTGTCCTCGCCGCGGCGATCTTTTCGCCGGCGGCGGTGGCCCAATCCACCAGCGAGCTCGACGCGATGCGTGCCGAGCTCAACGCGATGCGTGCCGAGCTGAGCCAGCTCAAGGGCGACGTGGCGTCCAGCCAGACCGCCGACCTCAAGGACGCGACGGCCGCGGCCCTGGAAGACGCGCGGGCCCGGATCAACTACCAGTCCGAAGCGCTCTCGGCCGGGCACGACGGCAAGTTCTTCCTCGAGAGCCCCGAGGGCGACTTCCGGATGAACATCGGCGGTCAGCTGCAGTTCCGCTACGTCGCCAACCTTCAGGACGACTCGGCCGACGACGGCGAGACCGGGTTCACGCTGCGTCGGACCAAGCTCAGCGTCGCCGGCCACGTGACCCGCGACGAGAAGTTCACCTACAAGCTCGTCCTCGCCGGTGAAGACACCAACGCCGGCGCCCTCGACGGCGACTTCGAGATCGAAGACTTCGAGATCGGCTACAAGATCAACGACGCCTTCAAGGCCAAGATCGGTCAGTTCAAGCTGCCCTTCGCCCGCCAAGAATTGATCAGCTCGTCGCGTCAGGTCGCCGCCGACCGCGCCTTCGCCACCGAGTTCTTCACCCTCGACCGCGGCCAGGGCATCCAGCTCGAGTGGAAGGCCGCCGACAACCTCAAGCTCGTGGGCAACGTCAACGACGGGGCCGACAGCGAGAACGCCGACTTCGACGAAGACGCGACCAACATCGCCCTGACCGCCCGCGGCGAGTACACCGTCTTCGGCGACCCCGGCCAGGCCAAGGACGCCGTCGCCTGGCGCGGCGAGGACGACTTCCTCCAGATCGGCGCCGCCGGCCACCTCGAGTTCGGCGAGACCGGCGACGCCACCGCCGAGTCCGACACCTACACCTGGACCGTCGACGGGCTCTACGAGTCCAACGGCCTCAGCGCCCAGGCCGCCTTCTTCGCCCTCCACGCCGACGACGGCGCGCTCGACAGCTTCGGCCTGTTCGTACAACCCGCCTACCTGCTGACCGACAAGTTCCAGGTCTTCGCCAACTACAACTTCGTCGACCTCGACGGCATCGACGAGATCAACTCCGTCGGCGGCGGCGTCAACTACTTCATCAGCAAGCACAACGCCAAGTTCACCACCGACGTGCTGTTCTTCTTCGACCCCGTCGTCGGCGGCGGCGCCGTGGGCACGTTCAACAGCCCCGGCACCGGCATCGGCGTCCTGACCGACGCGGCCGGCGCGGACAACCAGGTCGTCATCCGGGCCCAGTTCCAGCTGCTGTTCTAAATCCCAAACACGACACGGGGCTCAGCCCCCGACTCGTACCGTAGGGGCCCGCGGACTCACGTCCGCGGGCCTTTTTCGTGCGGCAACGATCCGTTCTTGCGGCGGTTGAACAAGCCGTCGTCACGGGCAAATAGCACTTGGTGGGTACTTCACCCAAGACCCACGGCGACTTGTGGACGAGGCCGTCAGTCCGTAGGTTGCGTGTCCCCCCGTTCGTCGGCCGGCCGGCCGACCCAGGCGTTACGACCATGTTCGTTCCACGATCCCGTCCGAGGTCCGCCACGCGCGGCGGTCGGCGTGGGCGTGGGCTGCGCCGCGTGCAACCCCCTACCCCCGGAGCCGCCGTGATGACTCGCCGCTTGTCCGTTTTCGCCGTGATCGCGTTCTTGGTTGGGCTCAATACGGCCGCCGCCCTCGGCCAGGCTGCGTCGCCGGAAACAGACGCCCCCGCTGCTCCTCCGCCCGCCGAGGTCTACCGCCAGCTCGACGACCTGCAGTCGACCGTTAACGCGTTGCAGGCCAAGGTCGTCACCCTCGAAGCCGACGCCGCCACGCGGGCCGAACGCGCCGAAGCGCTCAACGCCGCCACCGCCGCCGCCCTGGAAGACGCCCGCCAGCGCATCGACTACCAGGCCCAACGGGTCAACGCCGGCCACGACGGCCTGTTCTTTCTCGAAAGCCCCGACGGCGGATTCCGCCTGACCGTGGACGGGCACCTCCAGGTCCGCTACATCGCCAACTTCCGCAACGACCCGCCCGCCGGTGCCGACGACGAGCTCTCGGGGTTCTCGCTGCGACGCACCAAGATCGCGCTCAACGGCCACGTCGACCGCGGCCGCCGGTTCTTCTACAACCTCACCGCCGCCGGCGAGGACGACTTCGACGACGGCCAGTTCGAGATCGAGAGCGTCGTCATCGGCACCGAGATCGCCCCCAACTTCACGGCCCAGATCGGCCAGTTCAAGCTGCCCTTCGCCCGGGAAGAGCTGATCAGCTCGAAGCGCCAGCTCGGCGTCGACCGCTCCGTCGCCACCGAGTCCTTCACCCTCGACTTCGGCCAGGGCGTGCTGTTCGACTACACCGGCGTCGACCGCCTGCGGCTGCGCGGCATGATCGGCGACGGGGCCGACACTGAGAACCTCGACTTCGACTCGGACGACCCCGACGTCGCCGACGTCGCGTTCACCGGCCGGGCCGACTACACCGCGATCGGCAGCGCCAAGGCCGCCGGCGACGTCGTCGCCTGGCCCGGCGAAGCGCCCGCGCTCCTGCTGGGCGTCGCCGGCCACGTCCAGCTCGACGACTCAGGGAGCTCGCTCAGCGACACGTTCTTCACCTGGACGCTCGACGCCCTCTACAAGCGGGACCGGCTCGCCGTCTTCACCGCGTTCTACGCCCTGCACACCCTCGGCGACGACGGCCGAGACGACTTCGACGACTACGGCGCCCTACTCGGCGTCGGCTACAGCCTGACCGAGCGTTGGCAGCCCTACCTCCAGTTCAGCCACATCGATCTCGACGACGAAGGCGACCTCTCCGCCCTCGCCGCCGGTGTGAACTACTTCATCGACCGCCACCGCGCCAAGCTCACCGCCGACGTGCTCGTGCTCTTCGACCCCAACGTCACCCCCGTCCGCCTGGTCAACCGCCCCGGCACCACGATCGGCTTGCTGCCCGACAGCCCCGGCGAAGACGAGCAGGTTTCCCTCCGCGCCCAGTTCCAGTTGTTGTTCTAGCGTTTGATCGCGGGTGATCGAACCCTTTAGCCCCCGGCTCTGTCGGGGGTCGTGCCGGGTGGCCCCCGGGCAGAGCCCGGGGCTAACGAAAGCACGTTGCGCGAGCGGCACGCCGTAAACGCCGCTTCTTGTGTTTTGTGTTAGCAACGTTGGCGTTGTAAGTCCTCGGGTTATGCTTTCCGTCCACCTCGGGATCCGCCTCCTCAACCCCAAGCAAACGCCATGGCCAACTCCAAGATCCTGCTCGTCGAAGACGAACGTGACCTGCTGGAACTGCTCAAGTACAACCTCGACCGCGAGGGGTACGACGTGGCCACCGCCGAGAGCGGCGAAGAGGGGCTCAAGCGGGTGCGCAGCGACCCGCCGGACCTGATCCTGCTGGACCTGATGCTGCCGTCGATGGACGGGTTGGAGGTCTGCCGCAGCCTCAAGGCGCGCCCCGACACGTCGGCGATCCCGGTGATCATGCTGACGGCCAAGGGGGAGGAGACGGACGTTGTGCAGGGGCTGGAGCTCGGGGCCGACGACTACATCACCAAGCCGTTCAGCCCGCGGATCCTGATGGCCCGGATCAAGGCGGTGCTGCGGCGGGCCGAGGCGGAGGCCGAGGAGCGGAAGGTGGTCGAGGCCGGCGGCGTGCGCATCGACCTCGAGCGTCACGAGGTCACGGTCGAGGGGGAGGCCGTGGAGCTGACGGCGACGGAGTTCAAGCTGCTGACGCTGCTGGTGTCGCGGCCGGCGCGGGTGTTCACACGTCAACAGATCATCGACTCGCTGCACGAGGGCTTCGCCGCGGTGACCGACCGCAGCGTGGACGTGCAGGTGGTGGCGCTTCGGCGGAAGCTCGGCGGGGCCGGCAAACGCATCGAGACGGTGCGCGGCGTGGGCTACCGGTTTAAAGATTGACCCGACGGAGAGGGTCGGCGGCGCGGTGTTCCATCGCCCGGGGTGCTAAGGTCGTTGTTGATGTGGGTTGCGGTGTCCATCGTGGTGTCGGTCGCGTTGGTCGTGTCGGCGGCCTGGGCGGCGGCGGCGCACGTGAAGGCCCGGCGGCTGGCCCGGGACGACGCGGCCGGCCGGGAGCGGACCCGGCAGCTCAGCGAGCGGCTGGTCGCCGTCGAGCGGCGGCGGAGCGAGCTCGAAGCGGTGCTCTCGTCGATGGTCGAGGGCGTCGCGGCGATCGACACCGAAGAACGCCTGATCAGCCTGAACCGCGCCGCGGCGCAGCTCCTGTCGCTGGACCCGACGCGGGCGGTCGGCCGGCCGATCCAGGAGGTGGTGCGCAACACCGCGTTGCAGTCGCTGGTCGCCGAAGCGCTCAACGCCTCGGACGCCGCCCCCGCGTCGGTCGAGCTGGCGCTGCGGCACCGCCCGGGGTCGACGGCGGACGAGCGGACCCTCCGGGCGGTCGGGGCGCCGGTGCGGGACGCCGAGGGCCGGCGCGTCGGCGCGGTGGTCGTGATGCACGACGTCACCCGGCTGCGTCGGCTCGAATCGGTGCGGCGCGACTTCGTCGCCAACGTCTCGCACGAGATCAAGACGCCCATCAGCGCCGTCAAGGCCGCCGTCGAGACCCTGCTCGAAGACCCCGACATGCCCGCCGCGCCGCGGCAGAACTTCACCGGCGTCATCGCCCGGCAGACCGACCGGCTCGACGCGATCGTCGAAGACCTCTTGGCCTTGACCCGCCTGGAGCAAGAGAACGGCCGGGCCGGGGCCGACCTCGAACCGCACCCCGTGGGGCCGGCCGTGGCGGCGGCGTGCGAGACCTGCGACGCCAACGCCGTCGCCCGGTCGATCGAATTGGTCGTCGAGGTCGGCGACCTCCACGCCCGCTGCGTGCCGACGCTGTTGGAGCAGGCGTTGGTCAACTTGATCGACAACGCCGTGAAGTACAGCCCCGAGGGCACGACCGTCCGCATCACCGCCGAGCGGCGGGGCGATGAGGTCGTCGTGAGCGTGATCGACCAGGGCCGGGGCATCGAGCCCG
>JBCBSA010000078.1:0-9370 GCA_039819425.1 Planctomycetota bacterium | reverse complement strand
GGATCGACTCGAAGTCGAGCTTCTTCCGCATCAGCCACGGGTAGGCCGGCATGATCGACCCGTTGTTGAACTGCTGCGGGTTTCTAAAGTGCAGCACGTGCCACTGGTGGCTCTGCTTGCCTCCCTCACGCGCCAGGTCGGGCCCGATCCGCCTCGATCCCCACTGGAACGGGTGGTCGTAGACGCTCTCGCCCGGCTTGCTGTACTCGCCGTAGCGCTTCGTTTCGGCGACGGTCGGGCGGATCATCTGCGAGTGGCAGTTGTAGCAGCCCTCGGCGACGTACAGATCCCGCCCCGCCAGCTCCAGCGGCGTGTACGGCGTCACCGACGCGATCGTCGGCACGTTGCTGCGGATCACGAACGTCGGGATCAGCTCGAACAGCGACGCCACCGACACCGCAACGATCACCAACGCCGTGAACTTCACCGGCATCCGCTCCCACACCCGGTGCCACCACAGCGTCGCCCACACGTCGAGTTTCTTCGCCACCGGCACCACGCCGTCCAGGGTCGACTCGGGCGCGACCTCACGCACAAAATCCTTGGTGAGCGGCGGCGCCTCGTGCACCGGCTCCTCGTACTTGGCGGGCCGGCCCTTCCACATCTTGTAGAGGTGGTACGCCCCGACGCACGCCCCGGCCAGGTACAGCAGCCCGCCGCCGACGCGGATCCAGTAGAACGGGATGATCCGTGTCGTCGTCTCGACAAACGTCGGGTACGCCAGCTGCCCCTCCGGGGTCATCGCCCGCCACATCAGCCCCTGGGTCAGCCCCGCCACGTACATCGCGATCACGTACAGCAGGATCCCCACCGTCGCCAGCCAGAAGTGCAGGTTCGCCAGCTTCACGCTGAACCCCGCCGACTGGAACAGCCGCGGCGCCAGCCAATAAATCATCCCGAAGGTCATGAACCCGTTCCAGCCCAGCGCCCCCGAGTGCACGTGGCCGATGCCCCAGTCGTTGTAGTGCGACAACGCGTTGACCGCCTTGATCGACAGCATCGGCCCCTCGAACGTCGCCATGCCGTAAAACGTCACGCCCACCACGAAGAACTTGAGCACCGGGTCCGACGTCACCTTGTGCCACGCCCCCCGCAGCGTCAAGAGCCCGTTGATCATCCCGCCCCACGACGGCATCCACAGCATCAGCGAGAACACCATCCCCAAAGACGACGCCCACTCCGGCAACGCCGTGTAATGCAAATGGTGCGGCCCCGCCCAGATGTAGATGAACGTCAGCGACCAGAAATGCAGGATGCTCAGCCGGTACGAGAACACCGGCCGCTGCGCCGCCTTGGGCAAAAAGTAGTACATCAGCCCCAGGAACGGCGTGGTCAGGAAGAACGCCACCGCGTTGTGCCCGTACCACCACTGCATCATCGCGTCCTGCACCCCCGCGTAGATCGGGTAGCTCTTGAGCGCGTTCAGCGGATTCCCCGGGACCCCCCACGCCACCAGCGGCACCCACAGGTTGTTGAAGATGTGCAGGATCGCCACCGTCACGATCGTGGCGATATAGAACCACAGCGCCACGTACATGTGACGCTCCCGCCGCTTGATCAGCGTCATGAAGAAGTTGCCCCCGAAGAACCCCGCCCACACCACCGCGATGGCGATGTCGATCGGCCACTCGAGTTCCGCATACTCCTTGCCCTGCGTGATCCCCAACGGCAGCGTGATCGCGGCGCTGACGATGATCAGCTGCCAGCCCCAGAAGTGCAGCTTGCCCAAGAGGTCCGACCACATCCGGGCCTTGCACAGCCGCTGGGTCGAGTAATAGATCGCCGCGAAGATCGCGTTGCCCGCGAAGGCGAAGATCGCCGCGTTGGTGTGCAGCGGCCGTAGCCGGCCGAACGTGATGTACTCGATCCCCCCGTTGAGCTGCGGCACCGGCAGTTCGACCGCCAGGATCAAGCCCAGCAGGAACGCCACTAGCCCCCAGTCCACCGCCGCCCAGACGAACATGCGGACGATTTGGTCGTTATAGATAAATCGATCTACATATCTTTTTTGCGGCTGCATCTCGAGGTTACCCGTGGTCCCTTCTCGCTGAGTCATGTGTTTCCTCAATCGATGCCGTGTAGGCAGGCATAATCAGGTGTGTGACCGACGGATCCCCGTGTTCGCGGGCAGGTCTTGGCGTGGGGGTTTGCCGTTGACCAACACCCCGCAGAGCGGCTTGACCCGATTGGGCCGGGTGAGCATCTCGCCGATCGTGTGGCTGGCAAACGCCCGCTCGATCTCGATCATCACGTCGTCGAGCGCCCGATGCAGATTACAGAGGTTTTTGCCGTGACTCTCGAACCCAAGCGGACAAGCCCGGATCCGCTGCACCGGCTCCACCGCGTTAACCACCTCCAGGATCGACAGCCCCTCCGGGTCTCGGGCCAGCGTGAACCCCCCGTGGACGCCCCGCTGCCCCGAAACAATGCCCTCGTGCGATAAACTCTTGAGAACCTTGGACAAATAACTCGCCGGCATCCGCGTCGCTTCGGCGATCTCGGCGCTGGTGTGCGACTTCTCCGTGTGGTCCGCCAGCCAGACCACGGCCCGCAGCGCGTATTCAACCGTGTTAGACATCTGCATGGGAACGCCTCGGGATCATTTATCGACAAATTTATCCATTTATCGCCATTTGTCAATGCCAACTTCAACAAAGGAATCGGGGATATGGTCGGCGTGTCGGACGGCAACCACCGTATGGTCGACACGCGGCCTCTCCGAGATCTTCTCGCGGCTGCTCCATCACCCCGCGGACCACCGGCGGCGACGCGTCGGGCTTAGTGTTGTAATGTCGTGGTCTCACGCGGGATCGCCCTGCCTAAATCCGACCCCGGCCCCAGCAGCCCATCCGCTTTGGCGCCTTCAGTGCCCCGGCGTTGTCTCGATCTGTACGGCCGGGGAATTCCCGGGGGCGTTTCCGGGACCACTTCCGGGGGAGGGCTCGGGCTCGCGGACCGATTCGACCAGCGCCTGCACCTCGGGCGACGGCCCGCGGAACAGCGGCGTCAGCGACAGGGTCACGATGAAGTTCAGCACCATGCCGATGGTGCCGATGCCCTGGGCGTCGATGCCGAAGAACCAGGGCCCCCGGATCGGGCTGTCCGGCGGCCCGAAGATGGCTTCGGCGACCTCGGCGTTGAGCAGGATGACGTCGGCTTTCTGCGTCACGATGTAGAACGCAGTGAAGGTGATGCCCACGAGCATCCCCGCCACCGCCGGCACCGTGCCGACGCGCTTGGTGAAGATGCCCAGCACGATCGCCGGGAAGAACGACGCCGCCGCAAGCCCAAACGCAAACGCCACCACCTCACCCACAAATCCAGGGGGGTTGATCCCGAAGTACCCGGCGATCAGCACCGCCACCCCGATCGCGATCCGCCCGACCAGCAGCCGCTGGCCCTCCCCGGCCGAGGGGTTCATCACCTTGAAGTACAGGTCGTGCGCCACCGACGACGAGATCACCAGCAGCAACCCCGACGCCGTCGACAACGCCGCCGCGAGCCCCCCGGCGATCACGAACGCCACCACCCAGTCGGCCAGCTGCGCCATCTGCGGCGTGGCCAACACAATGATGTCCCGATCGGGGTGGTGGGCGGCGCCGAGGGCGAGGAGTTCGGCCTTCGGCGCGCCACTCATCTCAAGCCCTTTTGCGAAGAGTTCGCTAAGTCGTTGTTCCTGATTTTCGTCGAGCTGATCCGAAGGAAGTGTAAGCAACGCTTGTTGTTCTTGTTGCTCAGAAATCGAAAGCCCGCCGTTCGCCGCGACCCACTCAGCAGGATTACTCAAGATCTGGCTGCGGATCTCGGCCCGGATCCCGCCTACCCGCATGAGCTCGTTAGGTGCAACCAAGTCGGTGGCCGCTTCGATACCGTAACCGAGCGGTCCCTGGATAGCATCAGTCAGGTTGTTCGTGAATGAGACGAAGCCGTCCCCGTTGAAATCCACCCACGCGATGAGGCCGGTCTGGTTCCAGTCGTGGTACCACTGGGGGAGTTCCTCGGCGGTCTTGCCGTTGAGGCCGGCGATGTCGTCGACCATGTAGTAACGGGCAAACGCGGCAACGGACGGGGCGGTGAGGTAGAGGAGGCTGATGAAGCCCAGGGCCCAGAAGGCGGACCAGCGGGCGGCCTTGACGGACTTGACGGTGTAGAAGCGGACGATGACGTGCGGCAGGCCGGCCGTGCCGGCCATCAACGCCAGGCAGACGCAGAAGACGTTGAGGCGGTTCCATTTGCCGGCGCTTTCGCCGTAGGCGTCGGTGTAGGAGCCGAAGCCGAACTGTTGGTTGATGCCGGAAAGTTTGTCGAGGAGGTAGGGGCGGGCCGGATCGACGGATTCGAGGACGGGGCTGGCGAGGCCGACAGAGGGGATGGCCTGTCCAGTGAGCTTGAGGCTGATGGCGACGGCGGGGATGAGGAAGGCGGTGATGAGGACCCAGAACTGGGCGACCTGGGTGTAGGTGATGCCCTTCATGCCGCCGAAGACGGCGTAGACGAAGACGATGGCCATGCCGATGAACACGCCGGTGGCGGGGGTGACGCCGAGGAAGCCGGAGAAGACGACGCCGACGCCCTTCATCTGGCCGACGACGTAGGTGAAGCTGACAAAGATCGCACAGAGCAGAGCGATCAGCCGGGCATAGTTCTTCGCACTTGTCGCCGTCGCTTGCGAACTTCCGGGGGCACTTCCGGGGGGGTAGCGGTCGCCGATGAAGTCGGGGACGGTGAAGTGGCCGAACTTGCGGAGGTAGGGGGCCAGGAGGAGGGCCAGGAGGACGTAGCCGCCGGTCCAGCCCATGAGGTAGACGCCGCCGGCGAAGCCCATGCCGGAGATGAGGCCGGCCATGGAGATGAAGCTGGCGGCGGACATCCAGTCGGCGGCGGTGGCCATGCCGTTGGCCGGGGCGGGGACGCCGCCGCCGGCGATGAAGAAGCCCTTGGTGTCCCGGACGCGAGAGAGCCAGGCGATGGCCAGGTACAGGCCGAAGGTCAGGATGACGAAGCCGACGGTCCAGGTCTTGAGGTCGGACATGCCGAAGAGGCCGGCGAGGAGGGGGGCAGCGGTGGAGCTCAAGCGTCACCGCCTTCCGCATCACGCCCGGAAGCAGCGTCGTTCCCGTCGAGCCCGGCGACCTCGCGGTGGTACTTGGCGTCGAGCCGGTTCATCGTCACGGCGTAAACCAGGATCAGCACAACGAACGTCGCGATGCTGCCCTGCTGGGCGAACCAGAACCCCAGCGGCACCCCGCCGATCGCCCCGGCGTCGTTGAGCACGTCGGCGAACAGGATCCCCGCCCCGAGCCCCACCGCCGCCCAAATACCTAGCAGCGTGAGCATCACCGCCACGTTGGCTCGCCAATAACGTTTGCGGGCGCGGCGGACCAGATCGTCGGGGTTAGACATGAAGGGCTCGCGGGATGGGGGTACGAGATAGAGAAGTGACGACGCGCACCAAGCGTCCGCCCGGCGACGGCGGTGCGGTGCAAACCCTACCCGCTCGGCCCCGTCCGGTTCAAGCCGGGTCTTTGTCTGTGATCCGGAAGGTCAGCTCGACGAGCCCCTCGTCCAGGGTCGCCTTGAACACGTAGTCCACTCCCGGCTCGAGCGGCTCGCCCCGACGCGGCACCCCCGGGGGTCGTCGCATCCCCCGAAGCCCCCGGCCGTAGCGGATCAGCTTCGTGGTCGGCACGGGTACCGCCTCTTCGCCCTCGCGCAGGTCGCGTGGGATCAGCTGCCACATCACCCGGTCTTCCGACGACACGAAGACCTCGCCTTCCCTCGGCTCCGACGCCGGCTGCACGACCCGCACCTCCCGCACCGTCACCTCATCGTTGAACGAGAACGACAGCGGCTGCCCCGGCAACTCCAGCGCCATCGCCTCAACGGGCGGCAGGCCGCGGTTCCCAAACACAAACAGGTAGCCGATGCCGATGAGCACGAAGACCACCACCAGGCCGATCGTCCGCTTGTTCATAGAGCTCAAACCTTCCCGGGCGATGCCGGCGCGAACGACCGGCGCTTCAAGGATGCGAAAAGTTGACGGACAGGCATCGCGGCGCTCCGCGGGGCCCGATAAGATGGCTCTAACCTTCGTCCAGTGATACCTTCGACGTCCACAAGGGTCAAGACATGAACCGCCGTCCCGCCCGCTCTGTACCACACGTCGCTTTTCGCCGCACGGGTTTTACGCTCATCGAACTGCTGGTGGTGATCTCGATCATCGCCCTGCTCATCGGCCTGCTGCTGCCGTCGTTGGCCGCGGCCCGCGAAACCGCCCGGGCGATGCAGTGCTCGTCGCACATGCGACAACTCGCGATCGCCGCCGAGATCTACGCGGGTGAAAGCAAAGGCAGGTATCCGACGCGTGGCGAAAATCCGCGCTGGCCGGCCCAGTTCCAGCCCACCTACCAAACCACGGACCTGCTGGTTTGCCCCGACGACCCCGACCCCAGTAGCGTGACCGACCCGGCGTTGGCCCCCAACGAGAACGACCGCGCCCCGCGCAGCTACATGTTCAACGGCTTCAACGACCTCCGCTTCAGCGACAACCCCACCGGCTGGACCGAGGCCGACGACACAACCCTGCCCCAAGCGGCGCTGGTGAACTTTTCCGATGTCATCTTTTTCGGCGAAAAGCAGAGCTCGCACGACGGATACTACGTGGACATCTTCGCCAGCACGCCGGACATCTTGATCCGCGTCGAGCAGTCCCGCCACGGCGGCACCGGCAACCCCGGCCCGCTCGACGCCGCGTCGGGATCCCGCCGGGGCGGGGTGTCGAACTACGCCTTCGGGGACGCCAGCGTCCGGCAGTTCGGCTTCAACGAAACGATCGTCCCGGAAAACCTGTGGGCGGTGACCGCGGCGATCCGTCGTCCGTGACCGGGCCGGGGCGTGACTTTTCGTCCGGCCCCGATCTCATTCAAGCCCGGGGCCAAGGCGTATCAATCACGTATTTCGAGCGTGGCGCATAGCGTCTCGAGGTCGATCGGCGTCCCGGAAAGAGGGGCGGCTTCGCCGTACCCGCTAAACGTGCCGGGATTGGGTTATCCCGGCGGGGGTGATGCAAAAAGACTCACGGGCGAAAAACCCGTGAGTCTTACTTGGTGCTTGTTTTGCGATCGGCCTCAGAGCTTTGCGCAGGCGTCCTTGACCGTCTTGACGATCTCGGCGGCGACCTTGTACGGGTCGGCGGACGAGTTGGGGCGGCGGTCTTCGAGCCAGCCCTTGTAGCCGGACTCGACGGTGGCGACCGGGATGCGGATCGACGCGCCACGGTCGGAGATGCCGTAGGAGAACTTGTCGATCGACTGCGTTTCGTGGAGGCCGGTCAGACGCAGGTGGTTGTCGGCGCCGTAGGCGGCGATGTGGCGCTTGATGGCTTCGTCGGTGCCGAAGGCTTCGCAGATCTTGTCGTAGGTGGCTTTGTCGCCGGCGGTGCGGAGCGTCGTGTTGGAGAAGTTGGCGTGCATGCCGCTGCCGTTCCAGTCGCCGGGGACGGGCTTGCAGTGGTACTCGATGGCGTAGCCGTACTTCTCGCCGATGCGTTCGAGGAGGTAGCGGGCGACCCACATCTCGTCGCCGGCCTGGGTGGCGGACTCGGCGAAGCCCTGGAACTCCCACTGGCCGCACATGACCTCGGCGTTGATGCCTTCGACCTTGAGGCCGGCTTCGAGGCAGGCGTCGAGGTGCTCTTCGATGAAGTCGCGGCCGATGGCGTTCTTGGCGCCGACCGAGCAGTAGTACTGGCCCTGCGGGTCGGGGTAGCCGCCGGCGGGGAAGCCGATGGGCTTGTTGGTCTCGGGGTTGATGACGGCGTACTCCTGCTCGAAGCCGAACCAGAAGTCGTTGTCGTCGTCGTCGATGGTGGCCCGGCCGTTGGACTCGTGCGGGGTGCCGTCGGCGTTGAGCACCTCGGTCATGACGAGGTAGGCGTTCTTACGGCCGGGGTCTTTGCAGATGAACACGGGCTTGAGCAGGCAGTCGGAGCTGCCGCCCTCGGCCTGCTGGGTCGACGAGCCGTCGAACGACCACATCGGGCACTCCTCGAGCGTGCCGCCGAAGTCCTTGAACAGGACCTTGGTCTTGCTGCGCAGGCTCTGGGTGGGCTTGTAGCCGTCCAGCCAGATGTACTCGAGTTTCGTCGGGGTGCTCATGGATCGGGTTCCTCAAATCGGGACAAGGGTGGGGTAGACGCCCCGTCGGGGCGGGTTTCAGGCGTTTGGGATGAACCTCTGAGAAAGGCGTGGCGGCCCGATCGGGGTTCATTTTGCGGAAGCTCTCCCGAGCAGCGGAACACTTCCGGTTTGGGGTTATAGAGTAAGCAGGAGCCGATTTCAACCCAGCGGGCCATTTTTGGCGGTATTTTTAGGCGTTCGGGAAAAAGATGCCGAGAATCAGGCGTCGCGGCGCCGCGGATGCTGAAAAAAACGGCAAATTGGCTCTGTTCCAGATTGGCCTATGGTTTTTACGCGAAGAAGCCACCGGTTTTTATAATCCCTGTCCCATGTCAGACCTGAGTCAGTCCGCCCAAGCCGATCCTGGGGGAGGCCCGCGTCGATGGAACGCCGGGGTGGTGGGAGGGGTGTTGTTTTTGGCGATCGCGGTACCGTGCTTCGTGACGCTGCCGTGGTCGCTGGCGCGTTACGACCGGCAGCAGACGGCGGACATCGAACAGGTGTTGGCGGCGCCGAGCTGGACGGAGCCGATGGGGACGGATGGTTTAGGAAGATCGGTGCTGTGGCGGAGTCTGCTGGGCGGAGCGATCAGCCTGGGGATCGGGCTGGCGGCGGCGGGGATCGCGGTGGGGATCGGGGTGACTTGGGGGATGGTGTCGGGGTACGTGGGGGGGCGGACGGACGCGGCGATGATGCGGGCGGTGGACGTGCTCTACGGGCTGCCTTACATCCTGCTGGTGGTGATGGTGACGCTGGCGCTGCAGCCGGTGATGGCGAAGGGTTTTTCGTGGGTGCTGGATGAGAGTGTGGCGGGCACGGTTGCCGACGTGGTGACGCTGCTTCTGGCGATCGGTGGGGTGAGCTGGCTGACGATGGCGCGGGTGATCCGGGGGCAGGTGCTGAGCCTGAAGGAGCGTCCGTTTGTGGAGGCGGCGCGTGCGGCGGGGATCGGCCCGGTGTGGATCTTGTGGCGGCACCTGGTGCCGAACATGACGGGCCCGATCGTGGTGTACGCGACGCTGACGGTGCCGCAGGCGATCTTGCAGGAGTCGCTGCTGAGTTTTCTGGGGATCGGGGTGCAGGCGCCGTTACCGAGTTGGGGGAATCTGGCGTCGGAGGGGCGGAGCTCGTTGGGAAGCCTGGCGAAGCTTGGTGGTGGGGGTGGTGGGGGCGGGGGTTTTAGTTGGTGTTGG
>JBCBSA010000077.1:0-9396 GCA_039819425.1 Planctomycetota bacterium | reverse complement strand
GAAGCCGAGGATCTTGTCGAGGCGGGCCTTCTCGACGTTGAGGATCTTGCCCTTGAGCGGGAGGATCGCCTGGGTGTGGTGGTCGCGGCCGCCCTTGGCCGAACCGCCGGCGGAGTCGCCTTCGACGAGAAAGATCTCGGATTCCTCGACATTCTTCGAGGTGCAGTCGTACAGCTTGCCGGGCAGGCCCCCGGAATCTAAAGCGCCCTTGCGGCGGGTGAGGTCGCGGGCCTTGCGGGCGGCCTCGCGGGCCTCGGCGGCCATGACCGCCTTCATGCAGATCTTCTTGGCGTCGGCGGGGTGTTCCTCGGTCCAGTTGGACAACGCTTCGCCGATGGCGGAGCTGACCAGCCCCTCGACCTCGGGGTTGAGCAGCTTGCCCTTGGTCTGGCCCTCGAACTGCGGGTCGGGGATCTTGACCGAGATGACGGCGACGAGCCCCTCACGCCAATCGTCGCCGGACGGCGCGGGGCCGGACCCCTTGAGCACGCCGTTGTTCTTGGCGTAGCCGTTGAGGGTGCGGGTCAGCGCGGTCTTGAAGCCCGACAGGTGCGTGCCGCCGTCGGGGGTGTTGATGTTGTTGGCGAAGCAGATGAGGTTTTCGGTGTAGGCGTCGACGTACTGCAGCGCCACGTCGCAGACCAGCGCTCCGTCCTGCGCCTCGCTGCTGACGGCGATCGGCTCGTGCAGCGCGGTCTTGGAAGCGTTGAGGTGGCGGACCATCGCGATGATGCCGTCGTCGAACTTGAAGACCTCTCTCTTGCCCTCGTCCGAGACGCCGCCCTGATCGACGGTCCGTTCGTCCTCGATGATCAGCTTGATGCCGGGGTTGAGGTAGGCGCGTTCGCGGAGGCGGTTGGCGATGGTGGGGTAGTCGTGGGTGAGGTCGCCGAAGATCTGGCGGTCGGGCCGCCAGGCGATCTTGGTGCCGGTGGCGGTGCGTTGGCCGACGGGCTTGAGCTCGTCCTGGACGTCGCCGCGGGCGAAGGTCATGTGGTGGACGGTGCCGTCGCGGGCGACCTCGACCTCGAGCCACTCGGCCAGGGCGTTGACGCAGGACACGCCCACGCCGTGGAGCCCGCCGGAGACTTTGTACGAGTTGGAGTCGAACTTGCCCCCGGCGTGGAGGACGGTCATGACGATCTCGACGGTGGGTCGGCCGTTGAGCGTGGGGTTTTCGTGTTTGTAGGGGCCCACGGGGATGCCGCGGCCGTTGTCGACGACGGTGACGGAGTTGTCGGGCTTGAGGGTGACGTGGATCTCGTCGCAGTGGCCGGCGAGGGCTTCGTCGATGGAGTTGTCGACGACTTCCCAGACCAGGTGGTGCAGGCCGCGGGCGTCGGTGCCGCCGACGTACATGGCCGGCCGCTTGCGGACGGCGGCGAGGCCCTCGAGGACGGAGATGCTGTCTTCGGAGTAGCCCGGGGCTTCCGGGGCGTTTTCCGGGGCGATTTCCGGGGGGGTGTTGGGGTGCATTTCCGGGGGGTCTTGGGACATGCGGAGGGGGCCGTCGGGGGGACAGGGAGAAGGGCTTTTTGGGACGGGGTAATCTACCACAATCCGACCGCTTCGGCAACGCGGTGAGTCGCGGCCCGGTAGTCAAAAACCCTTGTTTTGTAGTGGTTTTCAGAGGCCGGCCGCGCCGCTCGGCCCGGCCGGGACGGCGGGTTCGACGTCGAGCGGCTCGGCGACGGGCAGCGGCTCGGCGGCGGGCAGGGAGACGCCCTCGCCCAGCCCCGCGATCGCCGGCGGCTCGCCCTCGGCGACCGCCCGGATCTTCGCCTCGATCCGGCCGAGCAGGCCCTGCTCTTCGGGGTCGCCGCTGGGCTGATAGTCGGGGGCCGACAGGACCTGCCGGCCCTCGTTCCACACCCGCACCGCCTCGGCCTCCCGGCCCAGGCGGAACAACGCGTCGCCGTGGTGGTCGATGATGACCGGGTGCGTCCCGCCCTCGGCCACCCGGCCGCGCTCCAGCCAACGCAGCGCTTCCTCGAATCGGCCCTGCTTGTAGAACACCCAACCCATCGAGTCCAGGTACGCCGCCACGTCCGGCTCGGCCGCCACCGCCCGGGCGATCATCCGCTCGGCGTCGGCCAGCCGCAGCCCCGCGTTCGCCAGCCCGTAGCCCAGCGAGTTGTTCATCGGCGCGTGGCCCGGGAACCGCTCCAGCCCCGCTTCCATCACCCGCCACGACGCGTCGCGGTCGCCGCGTTCGTCGTAGACCAGCCCCATCCGCATGTACAGGTCCGCGCCGATCGCCTCGGCGTGCCGGTCCGCCAACTCGACCACCCGCGACTCGGCGTCGGCGGGGCGGTCCGCATGCGCCTCGAACAACGCCGACACCAGCAGGTTCGCCAGGACCAGACGCGTCCGTTCGTCGTCGCGGAACCCGGCGTCCAACGCCGCCGACAACGCCTCGGCCGACTCGGCGTACCGCTCGAGTTGGAAGTACGCCTGTCCCAGCGTCAGGTCGCGTTGGAAGCCCGCCGGCAGGTTGGGCAGACGCAGGACCGTGACCTGGGCCCAACGGTCGAAGTCCTGCGTCCGGCGGTAGTGCGACTCGGCCCGGGCCAGCAGCTCGTCGTCGGGCGTCTGGCCCGCCGCCCGCGTCTCGTCGAGGTGCTGTTGGAGCAGCTCGTCGACGAGGTCGCCGCGGTTGGTGCCGACGTGGACCTCCATCCACAGGCGCTGGATCAGCACGCGGTCGTCGTCGGTCGGCTCGATGGTCTCCAGCGTCTGCCGGGCCTGGTCGAACGAGCGGATGGCGACCAGCGTCTGGGCCTTGACCAGCTGTGTGATCCGGGCCGTGGGGATCGTGTCGATCATCCGGCGGACCAGCCGCTGGTAGTTGCGGATCATGTCGGGGTTCTGGTCGTAGATCGCCAGCAGCGCCGCGTAGATCGACTCGTCCATCGGTCGGGCGTTGAGCGCGTCGAGCAGGGTGCGTTCGGCGTCGGCGACGCGGCCCTGCTCCAGCAGCAGCTCCGCCTTCTTCAGCATCAGCGGGCCGCCCGGCGGTGAGCGGCGGAGGACGTCGTCGAGCAGCATCAACGCCTCGCCCGGCCGGTCGGTCGCCAGCAGCGCCTCGACCCGCAGCTCGACGACCCGCGGGTGGATCGAGTCGGCCAACCCGTCGCCGAGCGCCGCTCCCACCCCGTCGTGGTCGCCGCGGTCGAGCAGGATCGACGCCCGGTCGATGCGGGCCAGCGTTTGATCGGGGTCGGTCGCGACCGCTTCGCCGAACGCCGCGAAGGCCTCGTCGGCTCGGTCGAGTGCGAGCAGCGTCTTGCCACGCAGCGTCGTTTCGGTGGCCCGGCGCGCCGCGTCCGACGAGGCGCTTTCCGCCGGGTACGCCGCAAGCAGAACGTCGAGGTCGGCGGCCGTATGGATCAACACCTCGGCGTAGACCTCGGCGAGGCCCGGTGAGCCGAGCATCGCGTCGGCGGTGGCCGCGATCGCCCGGCGGTAGTCGCCCGGGGCGGGCTCGCCGGCAAGCAGCAGCTCGATCAGCCGCCGGTGTACCGCGTCGTCGGTGGGGCGGGCCGCCAGGTGGTCGGCGAGCAGGTCGGCGGCTTCGTGGCGTGGCAGGACGTCGGCGAGGGCGAGGCTGAGTGTCGACGACCCCTCGCCGTCGGCGTCGGCGGCCCGCAGCGCCGCGGTCAGGGTCTCGGGGTCGACGCCGTGGCCGACCGCGTAGCGGATCAGCGGCAGCGCGGCGGGTCCGCCGGCGTCGCCGCCCACGGCGGCAACCACTAACCGGCCGGCGTCGCGGGTCTGGCCCAACCGAAGCAGGGTGTAGAGCCGGCGGCGGTCGAGCGCCTCGCGGTTAAGCACCCCGACCCGATCGGCGGTCTCGTAGGCTTCACGGGCGCTCTGGGGGTCGTCGAGGCGGTGGTACAGGTCGCCGAGCCGCATCAGGGTCTGGCCGTGCTGCGAGGCGACGACGGCCAACTCGCGGGAGTAGCGCGACGCGGCCGAGGCCCCGTCGTCGTCCGGCGGGTGGAGGAACAGGCCGTACTGCGCGGCGGCGGCGGCGGCGTAGCCCGCCTGGTCCAGGGCGGTGGCGAGGTAGAACCGGATCAGGCGGGCCGCGGTCGGGTCGGCCCCCCGGAAGTCGGCCCCCCGGAAATCGCCCCCTGGGAGATCGGGGGCCTGAGCGAGTTCGGCCGCGGCGGCGAGCAGGGCGACCGCCCGCTCCGGGTCACGCGATTCGAGGGCGAACCGGCCGAGCACGAACAGGCTGTCGAGGTCGGTCGGATCGGCCGTGAAGGCCCGGCGGAAGTGCTCGGCCGCCGAGACGCGGTTGCCCGACCGGGTCCACGCCTGTCCCAGCCCCCGCAGGATGTCCGGCTGCTCCGGCGCCAGCCGAAGCGCCTTTTCGTATTGCTGGACGGCCCGGAAGTTGTCGCCCTCACGCAGGGCCTGGCGGGCGGCGGCGTAGAACTTCTGCGCCGCCAGCGGCGGGGGAGCGGTATCGGGGGGGGGGGGTGGCCTGGTTCCGGGCGGCACGCTCCAGCACCCGCGGGTTGGGCAGCGAAGCGATGACCTGGTCGGCCGACCGCTGCGCCCGGGCCAGCGCGTCGCCGTCCAGCGGGCCGACCGCCCCGGCGTCGAGCCCCGGCGGCGGGGGCACGTCGGTCAGCCGGATCGGTTGGGGTCTTTCGTTTTGAGCGGCGCGATCGGTGGCGGTCGGATTCGAGCCGGCCGACTCGCAGGCCCCGAGCACGCCGCCGAGGGCCACGAGGACGGTCCAGACGACGGCGGGGCGGGCACGCTTCAACATCGGGATGATCCTACGCGACGAATCGGTCCGGGGCGGGCGACGGAGACTGAATCGCGGGCTACGGGATGACCTTGTTCAGCGGGTAGCTGAAGATCGCCCGGCCGCCGGCGCGGGAGAGCCGGGGCACCAGCTCGCGTTCGACCTTGCGGTCGACGATGACCTCGACCGACGCCCACTCGGGGTCTTTGAGGTCGTTGATCGTCGGCGAGTTGGCGGCGGGCACCTGGGCGAGCACGGCGTCGAGGTCGCGGCGTTGGACGTTGAGCTTCAGCCCGACCTGCCCCTTGGCGGCGATCGCCCCCTTGAGCAGCAACGCCAAGTCCTCGATTTTTTCCCGCTTCCGGGGGTCGGCCCAGGCGTCGCGGTTGGCGATCATGCGGGTCGTCGAGGTGAGGATGGTGTCGATGACGCGGAGCTTGTTGGCGCGGATGGAGCTGCCGGTCTCGGTGATGTCGACGATGGCGTCGATGAGGCGGGCTTTCACTTCGGTCGCGCCCCAGGAGAACTCGACCTTCTTGACGGCGATGCCCCGCTCGTCGAAGTAACGCTGGACGGATTTTTTCAGCTCGGTGGCGACGATACCGCCGGCGAGGTCTTCGGGCTCATGGACGTCGGACTCTTCGGGCACGCAGAGCACCCAGCGGGCGGGGTTCGACGTGGCGCGGGAGTATTCGAGTTCGCAGACCTCGTGGACGTCCGAGTCGTTTTCGACGATCCAGTCGTGCCCGCAGATGCCGAAGTCGACGACGCCGTCTTCGACGTAGCGGGACATCTCCTGGGAGCGGAACATGACGGCGGTCATGTCGGGGTCGTCGATCTCGGGGTAGTAGGACCGGCTGGAGACGTTGATGCGGTAGCCGGCGCGGTGAAACAAGTCGACGGTGGCGTCTTGCAGCGAGCCCTTAGGGATGCCCAGGCGGAGGGTGGTGGGTTGGGTGGTCATGGGCGGGTTACTTCTTCTTCGTGCGGGCCGTTTTTTTCTTGGTCACTTTTTTCTTGGTGGTCTTCTTCTTGGCTGCCTTGGTGGTCTTCTTGGGCTTGGCCGTCGGGACGGAGCGGGGGTCGGGCTGGCCGTCGGCCCAGGCCTGGAGGGCGGCGTGGGCCTCGAGGGCGTCGCCGGCCTTGATCTGGCGGACGAGGTAGGACTCGGCGTCGGCGGGGGTGGTGCCCTCGTCGAGGCAGCCGGCGTCGATGAGCAGGGCGCAGA
This sequence comes from Planctomycetota bacterium, assembly GCA_039819425.1. GTDB lineage: Bacteria > Planctomycetota > Phycisphaerae > Phycisphaerales > Phycisphaeraceae > Algisphaera. The sequence goes on along the minus strand of JBCBSA010000077.1, from coordinate 3,406 downwards.
GCTTGTCGTCGACGGGTACGGCGTGTCCGCCGAAGGACAGCAGCGTGACCTGGGCGGCGACGTAGGGCGGGATGCCGTCGAGCCCGTCGAGGTAGGCGCGTTGTTCCTTCTTGCCCTTGCCGGCGACCGAGTGCATGTGGATGTCGTGTTCGCGGAGGTACATGGCGTTGAGCGACTCGCGCATGCGGATGACACGCTCGGCGGCGTCGGGGTAGTCCTCGCCGAGGACCTCGACCAGCTCGTGGGGGTGGCTGACGCGGAGGTCGTTGATATCGATCATCGCGGCCATGAGGGCGGCGAAAGCGTCCTCGGCCTGGGCCTGGGTGGCGTTCCACTGGAGGAAGCCGACGACGAGCTGGGCGACGGGGTCGCGCGGCGGCGGGTCCTCGGCCCCGGAATGGGTCGAGAGGGCTTTTTTGAGGAGGGCGGCGAACTTCTTGGCGGTGGCGGGGGATTGTTTAGCCAACGGGGTCGTTCTCGGAGGGGGGCGTGGGTGGGTTGGTGGGGGCGAGGCCGGACGCTTCGTCGCGGGGCTGCTCGGCGTCGGCGTGGGTGGGGGAAGGCGAGCGTTCGGCGGTACGCTGCATGCCCTCGTCGATGGCGGCGAAGACGGCGGCCTGCTTCTTGAGGTCGTGGTCGATCTCGAAACGCAGGTGGGGGACGACGCGGAGGGCGACGGCGTTCTTGACCTGACGCTGGACGTGCATGGTGGCGTCGCGGAGGCCGTGGATGGTGCGGGACTCGTAGTGCTCGGGGACGACGGAGACGAAGACCTTGGCGTGCTTGAGGTCGGGGCTGGCGTCGACGCGGGTGACGCTGACCAGGCCCTTGATCCGCGGGTCGGCCAGGCCGCGCTGCAGCACCGTCGCGACGGCGCGGTGGAGCAGGGATTCGACCTGTTTCTTGCGTTGGGACATGCCTGAGAGTACGGGTTGTTAATTCCGGGGGGGGTTACTGGCCGGTGAGGATTTCTTTGCGGTGGTCGATGAGTTCGAAGTCGCGGTGGGCCTGGAGCTTGTCGATGAGGCGGTCGAGGACGGACTGGGTGTGGGGCACGTCGTTGGACACGGCGGCGAGGCCGAGGACGGCCCGGGTGTGCTGGTCGAGCTTGTCGACCTCGGCGACGCTGACCTGGTGCTCGCGGTGCAAGCGGGCTTTGAGGCTTTGGACGACCCTCCGTTTGTCCTTCAGCGACGCCGATCCGTGGACGGCGATCTCGAATTGCAGGACGCCGATGACCATGGCTTGCGTCGGGCAGCGGGTGGCTTAGTCGAGCGTCCGCTGCACCTCGGTGACCTTGTAGAACACGAGGGTGTCGCCGGCTTTGAGGTCGTCGAAGCCGGCGACGCGGACGCCGCACTCGGTGCCGGCGCGGACTTCCTTGACCTCGTCCTTGACGCGGCGGAGCGACTCGACGTCGCGGTCGTCGGTGACGACGACGCCGTCGCGGGAGACGCGGACCTTGACGCCTTCACGCTGGGCGGCGCCCTCGGTGACCAGGCAGCCGGCGATGTTGCCGAGCTTGCTGATGCGGAAGACTTCCTTGACCTCGGCTTCGCCGACCTGCTCTTCGGAGCGGTCGGGGGTGAGCATGCCTTCGAGGCCCTTCTTGACGTCGTCGGTGAGGTCGTAGATGACGCGGTAGGTGCGGATGTCGACCTTGCGTTCGTCGGCGATCTCGCGGACGGCGGGGGTGGCGGTGACGTGGAAGCCGAGGATGACGGCGTCGGAAGCGTCGGCCAGGAGGACGTCCGACTCGGTGATCCCGCCAACGCCGGCGTGGAGGACCTTGACGGTGACTTCCTTGTTGCCCATCTTTTCGAGGCTGCTGGTGAGCGTCTCGATCGAGCCCTGGACGTCGGCCTTGACGACGACGCGGAGGTCCTTGATGTTGCCGGCGGCGACGGCGTCGGCGAAGTTGTCGAGGGTGACCTTGGTCTTGCTGGCGAGGGTCTGCTGACGCTCGGTTTCGCGGTACTGGAGGGCGACTTCTTCGGCACGCTTGAGGGTGTCGGTGACGAAGAACTTGTCGCCGGCGTCGGGGACCTCGTCGATGCCCGAGAGCTCGAGGGGGGTGGCGGGGCCGGCGTCTTTGACCTGGGCGTCGCGGTCGTTGGTCATGTCGCGGACCCGGCCGAAGGCGCGGCCCGAGACGATGAAGTCGCCGACCTTGATCTGGCCGTCCTGGACGAGGACGCGGGCCACCGAGCCGCGGCCGGGCTGCATCTCGGCCTCGATGACGGTGCCGCGGGCGGGGCCGCCGTAGTCGGCGGTGAGCTCCAACAGCTCGGCCTGGTAGTCGAGGATCTCGAGGAGCTCGGTGATGCCGGTGCCCTCGGTGGCGGAGGTCTTGATGATCTCGGTGTCGCCGCCCCATTCGGTGGGGTTGAGGCCGTGCTCGGCGAGCTGGCCGAAGATCTTGCGGATGTTCTCGTCGGTGGCCTGGGGGGTGTCGATCTTGTTGAGGGCGACGATGATGGGGACCTCAGCGGCCTTGGCGTGGCTGATGGCTTCGAGGGTGGTGGGCATGACGCCGTCGTCGGCGGCGACGACGAGGACGACCAGGTCGGTCATCTTCGCGCCGCGGGCGCGCATGGAGCTGAACGCCTCGTGGCCGGGCGTGTCGAGGAAGACGACGGACTTCTTGCTGCCGTCCGTGCCCTCGACGGAGACGCGGTAGGCGCCGACGTGCTGGGTGATGCCGCCGTCTTCGTGGTCGGCGACGTCGGCCTGGCGGATGCGGTCGAGGAGCGAGGTCTTGCCGTGGTCGACGTGGCCGAGGACGGTGACGACGGGGGGGCGGGGCTGCTCGTCGACTTTTTCGCGTTCGGCGAACTGTTTTTCGACTTGCTCTTCGGCGGTTTCGAGCTCCTTGACCTCGAGCTCGATGTCATACTCCATGGCCACTTCCATGGCGGCTTCGGTGCCGATGGCGGAGTTGACGCTGGCCATGACGCCCTGGTTGAAGAGGAACTTGACGATCTGGGCGGTCTTGATGCCGGTGGCGGCGGAGAGGCCCTTGATGGTGATGGGCTCTTCGATCTCGACCTTGCCGCCGGTCTCCACGGCGGACTGGGCCTGGAAGCCGGTGGCGCCGGCGGTGCCTTTATTGCGTAGGTCGCGGCGGCGCTGCTTCATGTAGCCGGTCGAGCCCTTGAGGCGGGCGTCGAGTTCGTCGGCGTCGGCTTTGGAGAGCTGAGTGGGGCCGGTGAGCAGGGCGTCGGCGGAGCGGCCGCGGCGGGAGTTGAGGCTGCGGCGCTTGCGGTCGTCGCCGCCACCACCGCCACCGCCGCCGCGCACGCCGCCGCCGCGGGCGGGGCCGCGGGAACGGGAGATACCCTCGACTTCGCCGCCCATGCCGCCGCCGGAGCGGGGCGGGCCGCCGGAGGGTCCGCCGCCTCCGCCG
>JBCBSA010000076.1:0-9400 GCA_039819425.1 Planctomycetota bacterium | reverse complement strand
CCCGGCAGCGCGACGTGCAGCGTCGCGAGCAGCCGGGCGAGGGCGTGGTACTGCTCGGGCGTGAAGTCGTATTGCATTAGTTCTCGTCGCTGCACGATGCCGGTGATCGGATCGGGTTGGCGCGGGCGAGCGACGAAGCCCGGGGTGCGGAGGCTCTTGCGGTCGGTGGCTTCGGGGATCGTGATGCGGGTCGTGCCGCCGGGGTCGGCGGCGTACCAGCGGGACAACACCTCGGCCTCGTCCGGCGGATAGGCGCCGATCTGGGCCAGCTCGATCCCGACCGATCGGTCGTTGGCGACGCCGGCGTGCCAGGCGCGTTCCTGGACGTCGAGGGTCTGGTAGATGGTGCCGTCGAGGTCGATCAGGAAGTGGGCCGAGAGGTGGCGTTCGTCGTGCAGCACCTCGAACGCTCGGCGGGACGTGCCGCAGGCGTCGTAATGAATCACGACCTGATCGACGACGCGGCGGAGCCGGTCGAGCGTCCAGCCGCCGCCGCGGACGGCTTCGAGTTCGTCAGAGGTCAGGCCGTGGGTGCGGAGGCCGTAGCGCTGCGGGTCGGGTTTGGGGGTGGGCCAAGCGTCGTAGCCGGCCTGGTCGAGGGGGACGAACCGGCGGTCGACGCGGTAGGCGTCGTAGCCGCCGGGGTCGGTCCAGAGGACGACGGGCGTGGCGGCGTGGACGCGGACGCCGGCGACCATGATTTCCTCGCCGTGGCGATCGGCGAGGGCTCCCGGGGGGTTCACGTAAGATGGTTTGGGGCCGAACCCGGGCGGCCGGGCTTGGCAGGCGGTGAGGGTCGCCACGAGGAGCGAGGCGAGTGAGGCGAGCGGGGCGTAGCCGAAGGGGCCGGGGTGGGTCATCGCGGTTCGCCGTTGGTTGTGGGGTTTAGAGGCGTTTGAGCTGCTCGTCGACCTGCCGGCGGAGGTCCTCGACGCGGTCGCGGAGGTGGGCCATCGCGGCGTCGGGCTTCATGGCGGTCAGCCGCTCGGCGGGGATGGGTTCGCCGAAGCGGACGCCGACCTTGGGGCCCCAGAGCCGGGGCCGTTTTTCGCCGCGTTTCCAGGCGTCGCCGACGCCGTCGAGGGCGACGGGGACGACCTGAGGCTTGGCGCGTTTGATGATCAGCATGGTGCCGGTCTCGAAAGGCTGGATACGCCCGTCGTAGGACCGCGCGCCTTCGGGGAAGATCAGCAAGGCTTGGCGGTCTTTGAGCACCTCGATGCACTTCTTCATCGCCTTGACGTCGCCGCTGCCCTGCTCGACGGGGATCGAGTTGGTCGCGTCGGCGAGGGTGCCGAGGAACCAGTGGTCGTAGAGCGTCGAGCGGCCCAGGGCAAAGAAGTGACGCTTACTCGCGCCGGCGCCGATGACCATCGGGTCGAAGAACGACTGATGGTTAGCCGCGAAGAGGACAGGCCCCTCGGCGGGGATGTGGCGCACGCCCCAGGAGCGGTGGCGGTAGAGGAGCCAGACGACGAGGAAGCAGACGGCCTGCATCGCCTGCCACAAGGCGATACGCCACAGCTCACGGCCCGGTTGGCGTTTGCGGATGTCGCCGAGCCAGCTCAAGCCGCGCCCCCGTTGGCGTTTTGGGTCGCTTTGGATTCGGGGCCGTCGTAAGCCGGCGACTGTCGAACCGCCTCCTCCAACAGGTCGACCACTTCGTCGAGCGTCATCGCGTCGGTGTCGATCCGGCGGGCGTCGTCGGGGCAGATCAGCGGGCCGGTTTTGCGGGACGAGTCCTTGCGGTCGCGGAGGATGATGGCTTCGCGGATCGCGTCGAGGTCGATGGGTTTGCCGAGCTCACGTAGCTGGCCGGCCCGCCGTTCGGCGCGGACGCGCGGGCTGGCGTCCAGATAGAACTTCACCTCGGCGTCGGGGAACACGACCGAGCCCTGGTCCCGGCCTTCGGTCACCAATCCTGGGTGGTCTCGGCCGATGCGGCGTTGCATCTCGACCAGCACCTGGCGCACGGCCGTCATCGCCGCCACGTCGGAAACGCGCGACGTCACGTCGCGGTCGCGCAGCCGATCCGTCACGTCGATGTCGTTGATCGACAGCGTCGGCGGGTCCTGCGTCCAGTCGAACCGCAGGTCGGCGTGGCGGGCGAGCTCGACCACGGCGTAGGCCTCTTCTTCGATGTCGATGCCGCGGTCCAGCGCCTTGGCGGTCAGGCCGCGGTACATCGCCCCGGTGTCGAGGAAGTCCAGTCCCAATCGCTGCGCTAACCGACGGGCCACGGTGGACTTGCCCGAGCCGGCGGGCCCGTCGAGGGTGACGATGAGGCGACGCATGGGCGGGAGGATATCAGGTCGGTGGGTCACTCACGGAGGAACAGATAAAACAGCCGCCCCTCGGCCGCCTGCGCCCCGCTGAGGCGCTCGGCCTCGCCGCCGATGCCGAAGTACAGGTCGGCCCGTCCGGGGGCGCGGATCGCGCCGCCCGTGTCCTGGTCGAGCATCAGCCGGCGGTACGGCGTGCCGTCGGCCAACTCCGTCGAGACCATCACCACGCCGCCGCGGGGGAAGACTTTCTTGTCGGTGGCGACCGAACGCTCGGGCGTGACGCGGAAGCCCAGCGACCCGGCGGGCCACTCGCCGCCGGGGTACTCCTGGAAGAAGACGAAGCGGTCGTTCTGCCGGATGTAGTCGTCGAGCTGGCGGGGGTGCTGCTGGAAGTGTCGGCGGATCGCGGGCATCGAGACGGTGTTGCGGTCGAGCACGCCGTCGGCGACGAGGAGTCGGCCGATGCTGGTGTACTCCCGGCCGTTGGTGCCGGCGTAGCCGACGGTCATCGTGCCGCCGTCGGTGAGTCGGAGCTTGGCGCTGCCGTTGACCTCGATGGTGTAGGCGTCGAGTCGGGTGGGCAGGTAGACCAGCTCGGCACCGGCGAGCAGGTCGGCGGACTCGATCTGCGACCGGGTGGGGTAGGGCCCGACGCCGCCGCCGGCGTCGCTACGCCCGAGCACAGCCCCGGTCTTCGGGTCGGTCACGAGGTCGGCCGGGCGGGTGTAGATGGGGTACTGAAAGCGGCCGGTGCGGACGCGAGAGGCGGTGAACTCGGGGCTGAAGTACCCCGTGAACAGGACCACGCCGCTGCCGTCGTAGCCGACCGAGCGATAGACGTCGAACCGGGCGTCGAGGCGGTCGGCCCGGACGCCCCCGGAAGCGTCCCCGGAAGTATCGCCGGGGTATTTCTCGGCGAGTTCGAGCACCGCCTCGACCGACCGGCGGGCGCGGTCGTGGGTCACGCCTTCGACGGGGAAGAACTGCTGGGTGGAGGCGACGCGGAACCAGTCGGCGCTGCGGCCCAGCGCCTCGACGAAGGCGGGATCGGCCATCTGCCGGGCGGTCTCGTCGAGGACGGCGTCGCGGGCCGGGCCGGTGACGGGTTCGAGGGCCGCGGCCCCCGGCGGCAGCGGGCGGGCGTAGTCGGGGGCGGGCTGCGCCTGGCGGCAGCCGACGGCAAACGGGAATCCGGCAAGCAGCACCGCGGCAACGGCGAGCCGCAAGGCACCGGCAAACGGGCGAGCTTCTATCATGACACGGCGTCCTTTCCGTGGGCGTGGGATCAGCGTGGCGTGCACGCGACTTAAAAATGCGATCGGCCGATGCAGCTGTTTATCACCAACCTGTTCAGCGACAACCCCGCCGACCGATTTTACTTCTTCGCGGTCGTGCTGACGGTGGTCATCAGCATCGTGCTGCACGAGCTGGCCCACGGCTGGGCGGCCTTGTCGCGGGGCGACCCGACGCCGAACGTCCAGGGCCGGATGACGGGCAACCCGATGGTACATATGGGGCCGTGGTCGCTGTTTGCGTTGGCGGTGGTGGGGATCTCGTGGGGGCAGATGCCGATCGACCCGACGCGGATGCGGGGCAGGTACGCCGAGGCGTTCGTCTCGGCGGCGGGGCCGGCGATGAACCTGTTGATCGCGTTCGTGGCGCTCACGGCGCTCGGGCTGCTCACCCGGTTCGGCCCGCCGGCGGAGGAGACGGGCGTGATCGCCAACGCGACGCAGCTCTTGCTGATCGCCGGGACGCTGAACCTGGTGCTGATGCTGTTCAACCTGATGCCCGCGCCGCCGCTGGACGGGTCGCACATCTTGGCGAACTTTAGCGAGGGGTACGCGCGGTTCGCGTTCAACCCCGCTCAGCCCGGGGTCGGGCTGCTCTTGTTCTTCGGGGCGTTTATTTTGGTGCAGCCGATGTTCGTCCTGGCGGACGCCGTGGCGGTGGCCTACCTGTCGCTGTTCTGGGCGTTCTGAGTCGGGGGTGGACTCAGCCCGCGTGGCGGTGGTGGTCCATCAAGAGGTCGTAGGCCTCGCGGAGTTCGACGAACTTCCGTTGGTTGTCTTCGCCGGGCGCGACGTCGGGGTGGTACTTGCGGGCGAGCTGACGGTAGGCGGCCTTGACGTCGGCGGGCGTGGCGTCGTTGGGTAGGCCCAGGCGTTCGTAGTACTCGGCCAGGACCAGGGTCGCCTCGACCTCGGCGGGCGAGCCGGGGCCGGTCTGGGCCGTGCTCAGCTCGGCGCCCTTCACGCCGTCGGGCGCGATGAAGCCGAAGCGGGCGATGGTCGCCAGCGCGATGGTCTGGTTCGGGGTGATGCCGTCGAAGTGGAACCCGACCTGGGCCCCGCCGAGCAGGCCGCTGCGCCGCCGCCAGACCACGCGGGCGGCGAGGTGCATCGTGCCGTGCGGCGTCTTGAGGCGGACCGGCACGACCTGGCCGACCCGCAGCGGGCACCGGCCCTTCATCCCGACCCGCATCCCCGTGCCGGAGAGGTCCAGGATGTCGCCGATCGCGCAAGACACCGCGTCGGTCTCGTGCCGGGGCATCCGGCGACGCGGGTCGCCGTCGGCTTGCGGGGCCTTGACCTTCATTGGATTGATATCGACCCGCCGGGACGCGGACTTAACCCACCGAAAATGCACCGACCTACCGGGCCACGAACCCGTTTTGCCCGTGACAGAACCCGTCCGTATAGTCGCCGCGATGCCGAGCCCGACGCCCGATCCGCCGATGCGCCGCTACAAGCTGACGGTCGCCTACGACGGCTCGGGCTTCCACGGCTGGCAGAAACAGCAGCCCCCCGACACCCCCTGGCCCCGCACCGTCCAGGGCGAACTCGAACAGACCCTGATGCACGTCCTGCGTCAGCCCCCGGAAGTGTTGGAGTTGCTCGGGGCCAGCCGGACCGACACGGGCGTCCACGCCCTGGGCCAGGTCTGCCACTTCAACGCCGCCACCCCGATCCCGCTCGACCGCCTCTGTCGGGCGATCAACGCCCGCCTGCCCCCCGATATCGAGGCCCGCGCCGTCGAGGAAGTCGCCCCCGGCTTCGACGCCATCGCCGACGCCGTCGACAAGCAGTACCGCTACCGCGTCCTCAACGCCCCGCACCGCCCGCTGGGCCTGCGCCACCTCGTCTACCACGAGTGGAACCCGATGGGCCTGGGCGCCATGCGTGACGCCGCCGCCCGCCTCCCCGGCACCCACGACGTCGCCGGCTTCGCCGCCGCCGCCCACGGCCGCACCACCACCGTCCGCACGATCCACGCCTGCACGGTCGAAGATCATCCCCTCCCACCCGGATACGCCACCGATACTTCCGGGGGCGGGGGCCGTGAATTACAGGTCGTCATTTCCGGGGGCGGGTTTCTCTATCACATGGTCCGCATCATCGCCGGCACCCTCGTCGACGTCGGCCTCGGCCGGCTCCAGCCCGACGTGATCGACGACGTCCTGCGCACCGGCGACCGCCGCCTCGCCGGCCCGACCCTGCCGCCCAACGGCCTGTGTCTTGAATGGATCCGCTACTCCGACAAGCAAGCGGAGACCGCGTGAAGATCCTCCACGTCATCACCCGTCTAATCCTCGGCGGGGCGCAGCAGAACACCGTCCTGTCCTGCAAAGCTCAGGCCGAGGCCGGCCACGAGGTTCATCTCGCCTACGGCCCGATCCACGGCCCCGAGGGTTCGCTGCTCGATGAAGCCCGGGCCAGCGGCGCGACGCTGCACAAGATCAAGCCGATGGTGCGGGAGGTCAGCCCGTTCAACGACTGGCGGTGTCGTGCCGAATTGAGACAACTCGTTCACCGCCTCAACCCCGATATTGTCCACTCGCACTCGAGCAAAGCTGGCATCCTCGCCCGCTTGGCCGCTTGGAGTCGCAAGCCCGGGGAGGTCGTCAAAGGCGTCAATATGCCGGGCGAAAGCTGGCATCCGCGAGCCTCTCGCCCCCACGTTGTTCACACCGTCCACGGCCTGCCGTTCCACGATCGGCAATCGAAGCTGATCCACAACCTCTACGTCCGCCTGGAAAAATATGCCGCGAAACGCTGCGACCACCTGATCGCCATCACGCCGGCGATGGTGGAGGCGTTTGTCGAGAAAGGCATCGCCCCGGCCGAGAAGTTCACGGTGATCCCCAGCGGGATCGACGTCGCGGCCTTCACGCCGCGGCCCGAGCGGCGCGACGCGGTGCGGGAACGGCTCGGCATCCCGGCCGCCGCGAAGGTGGTGGGGCACGTCGGCCGGCTCGACCCGCTCAAGGGGCACGCGGATTTGTTGGACGTGTTGCCGCGGCTCCAGAGCGCGCAGGCCGAATCTTCCGGGGGGGTGTGGCTGCTCTTCGTCGGCGACGGGTTCCGCCGTGCTGCGGTCGAGGCGCATCCGAACATGGCGACGGGTAAGACGGTGCTGACCGGGTTGGTGCCGTTAGCCGAGGTGCCGGAGTACCTGGCGGCGATGGACGTGATGGCGTTGCCGTCGTATCAGGAGGGGCAGAGCCGGACGCTCTGTGAAGCGCTCTTGTGCGGGGTGCCGGTGGTGGGGTACGACGTGGGCGGGATCCCGGCGGTGGTCCGCGACGGCGAGACGGGCCGGCTCGTGCCGGTCGGCGACCGCGAGGCGCTGGGCAGGGCCCTCCTCGAACTGCTCGACGATCCGGGCTATGGTGCGGAATTGGTCGAGCGTGGCCGTCGCCACGTGACCGAGCATTTCAGCGCCGAAGCCATGAACCGCCAACTGCTCGAGCTGTACGAGAGCCTGCTCCAACCCCCGCCGGCTTCTCCGGAGCCTTCCACATGAGTCGCTCCATGAAGTCGAGTTCGGGGCCCCGCTATTCGTCCCGACAGGCGGCGAAGATCGTCCACGAGATCCGGCTGCAACACCTCGACCCCGCCTACCAGGCCGCCGACCGCCGGCTGCGCATCTTCGCGGCGGTGGGCATCCTGATCTTCCTGGTCGGGCTGATCGTGGGCGACCGCCTGGGCAGCATGAACGTGATGGGCGCAGCCGGGGGCGCGGGGCTGGGGTTGTTTGGCTGGGCGCTGTGGCGGGCGTCGCGTAATTACAAGCGAGATTACCACCGGTTTATCGCCCGGCACCAGGCCGACGACGGCACGTTGCTGTTCTGCCCCGAGTGCCGTTATCAGCTCGGCGACCCCGACGACGCCGAGGTCCGCTCGAACCCGCCGCGCAAGTGCCCCGAGTGCGGCGGCGCTCCGTGGCGTTTGGAAAAGCCCGGCGTCCCCGCCGGCTGAGTTTTCATTGGCTGTTTAATTCCAGGAACTCTACTCATGAACATCCTCGTCGCCGGCCCGCACCCCGACGATCAAGAACTCGGGATGGGCGGCACGATCGTCCGCCTCGCCGCCCAGGGCCACCACGTCTTGGTATTGGACATGACCAACGGCGAACCCACGCCGCTCGGCTCGCCCGAGCAGCGCGAAGCCGAGTGGACCGCGGCCACCGAAGCCCTCAACCGCCAGGCCCAAGCCGCGGACAAAGGCGGCCGGGTCTCGCGTCGCCTGCTGGGCCTGCCCAACCGTTTTGTGGAGCACACGATCGAGGCCCGCCACGCCGTCGCCGGGGTGATCCGCGAGCACCGCGCCGAGATGGTGTTTCTCCCGTTTGAAGAAGACGCCCACCCCGATCACCGCGCGGTCACGCGCATCGTCGAGGACGCCCGCTTCGACGCCAAGCTGACGAAGGTCGATCTCCCGGGAGAGCCGATCTACCCCAAGTGGATGGTCTACTATTACTGCACGCACCTGCGCTGGGTCGCCAACCCGACGTTCTGCCTCGACGTCACCGAGCAGATGGACGACAAGGAGGCGTCGATCAAGGCTTACCACACCCAGTTTGTCCTGCCCGAAAAGAACCGGCGGGTGGTCGAGTTCGTCCGCGAGATGAACGGCTACATGGGCAGCCGCATCGGCACCCGCTACGCCGAGCCGTTCTTCATGAAAGAGCCGTTGGGCTTGGGCTCGCTGGCGGGCTTGGTGTGATCTGAAGGGGCCGGGCGTATTCAGCGGAACTCGATCTCGTGGGCGATGGTGCCGTCGGGGCGGAACTCCCAGACGAGGTTGGGTTCGGGGGAGAGGCCCGGCGCGACGAGGCGGGGGGGCAGACCCAGGGCACTGGGTTCGAGCAGGAGGAAGTCGCTGCGTTCGCCGCCGGGGCGGGTGTAGGTGAACACGGCTTCGTCCCGGGCGTCGAAGACCTCTTCGACGCCGTGGTGGGTACGGGTGAGGCGGAAGCCGCGGGCGCGGAGGTCTTGGCGGAGCGCGCGGAGGTGGCGGGGCATGGCTTCGCCGTGGGCGTGCTGGTGGGCGATGGCGGCACCCAGGAACTCCAGCCGGGCCGCGGCCTCGGCCACGGGGTCGGGCCGTTGGGCGAGGGCGTGGGTGCGCCAGCGGTCCTCGATCGCGCCCAGCGCCCCGACGCCGAACGCGGTGCGGAAGGCCTCGGCGTGGGCCTCGCCGTCGGACAGGAGGCGGAGGTACACCTCGAACGGCCGCAGGTACCGCGCGTCGTCGCCGTGGATCAGGAAGTACACGACCGACCACGACTGGGCGTACAGCAGCTCGGACCGGCTGGCGTTGGTGCGGACGGCCTGCGACCACTGCCGGCTACCCAGCGCGATCAGCTCCTCCATCGGCAACGCCGACCGCGTGTCGAGCGCCTCCCGCACCCGCGCGATGCGACGCGGGTGGCCGAGCCCCAGCTCCATGCCGTGGTCGAGCAGGACCGCGTCCTCGAAGTATTGCGCCAGCCCCTCGTTCATCCACGTCGGCAGGTGGGGCCCGAGGTGGTGCCAGGCGAACTGGTGGAAGCCCTCGTGCTGGAGGGTGCGGAACGTCTGGGCCCGGGGGTGGCCGTCGGTCCAGGTGGCCAGGCCCTGCACGGCGTGGGTGATGAAGAACAGCCCCCCCGAGCCCTCGGCGGCGATGCCGTGCGACGCGAGGAAGCCGAGGTACTCGTCCTGCGTGCGGAACAGGTACAGCGGCATCAATCCGCCGCGGCCGTTCTCCGTCGCCCCGGCGAGCCGGGAGCTGTACCGGCTGAACCGGCGAGCAAACTGATCGTACACCGCGTCCATGTGCCGGCCGTAG
>JBCBSA010000075.1:0-9475 GCA_039819425.1 Planctomycetota bacterium | reverse complement strand
CGCCCAGGTCGTCGCGGAGGGTGCGCAGTGCTTTGCGCATCACGTTGCCGTTGTAAGCGCCGCACAAGCCGCGCTCGGAGGTGAGGACCAGGACGAGCTCACGCCCGACCTTGGGGCTCGGCGCGGCGATCAGGGGGTGCGACACTTCGCCGTCGCCGCCGAGCGACTTGGCGAGCTCGGCGACCATCTCGGTGATCTTGCGGGTGTAGGCCTGGGACTGAGTGGCCTTTTTCTGCATCGCCTGGAACCGGGCCGAGGCGATGAGCTGCATCGTCTTGGTGATGCGTTGGATGTTGCCCACGGCCTTCATCCGGCCCTTGATTTCACGGATATTCGCTGGCATAGAACCGGCATGATACCGCCCGCCCTCTTGCCGTAAAGCCGGCGGCTGGGCCTGCCGGCCCGGCCACACCACGCAAAAAGGGGACGCCGCGAACCGTTCGCGACGCCCCCGGGCCGGTTGCGTGAGTCGGGCGATCGCGCCCCAGGCGAGATCGCAGAGGTCACCAGCCGCAGCGGCGGCTCTGTCGCCAGTGCCCCCAGCCGCCGCGGTCGAGGTGGTGGCTGACGTAGACCTGCTTGTAGTAGCCCCGGCTGACGCACACGCGGTACGGCGTGCCGCAGCGGCGGTAGCGCGTCTCGTAGACCGGCGGAACCCAGACGCGTTGGTGATAGCCGCGGTCGCGGTCATGGTGGCGGTAGCGGTGGCGGTGGCTGCGGTCGTGGTGGCGGCCGAAGCCGATCTTGTGCTTATCACCAAACTTCACCGAGAACGACACGTCGCCCGCCGAGGCGGGGGGAGCGGCGGTGATCAACGGGACGGTCAACGCCGCCGCGGCGGCCAGAGCCAGTTTGCCGGGACGCAGCCGCAAGAGCTGGGGAATCCGGGGGAGCCGAAGAATCCGGGGGCGGAGGAGGGGGCGGGTGAAGCGGGTGAGTTTCGCAGAGAGTGGCATGACGAATCTCCTGTGTGCCGAACGGATCGGTGGGGTGACGGAAGGCGGCGAAACGGTCGGCCGCCGATCGTCTCGGCCGGCCCACCCACCGGGGGGCATCGGCAGGGTTCGGTGCGATCCGACCGCAGTCTCAAACCCCCGATTAAATCCGTAAATTACTGCTTCCTTTAGCGATAAAAAAATATTGCCGCCGATGCCGCCCCGCCCCCGTCCGGAACACGGGGTGGCGCCCACCTACAAAATTTTTTTGTTCAGACAAACCCCCGATAGGCATACACTTAGGGGAAGCACGTCCGCCGTCGCGCGTCCACCGAGCCAACAAATCGGCGGGTCCGTGCGTTGGGGTGGAGGCCTCGTACCCGTCGAGTCGACGGGCTCACCCTCCCCGGTTGGTAAACCCCGGAAAGCACCCTCCCGGAAGCTACTTCCCGGAATATCGGAGTTTCACGATGCGTATGCGAAGTCTGATCGGAGCCTTGGTCTTGGCCGCCGCCGCTTGGCTGCCGCTGACGTGGGCCGCGCCCGCCGCCGCCGAGTCGGGGGCTCACCGCAACCCGCCGCCGCCGGTCGACACCCCCCTGGTCATCGGCGAGCGCGAATAGCCGCCCGCCCCCGGAAAGTGCCGCCCGCGGAATCGACCGCGGCGAACCCGCCTGTGTTTGTTGTGTTGATGCAGCCCTGATGCCCCCGCCATGACCCAGCTGCGTTCCCAACCCGCCCCCGGAAGCATGGAATCCGGAGCCCCTGAAAGCCCCGGCCCGCGGCGCTGGCGGACGGTTTTTGTCGACGGCGAAGCGCTCGGGGCCCTGCACGCCGCGGCCGACCCCGGCATCGACGAGGCCCGGGCTCCGGTCAGCGTGCCGCCGCGGGTTGTCGCCCGGCTGGACGACGAGGTCGCCGGCGTACGCAAGAACGTCCGCGACGCCGCCGGGGCCGTGATCGCCTGGCTCGCCGCCGTGGTCGGTCACGAAGGCAAGACCGATCTCGACGACGTCCTCGACCGCTGCCTCCGCCCCGGTCCCGACGTCGAGCGGGTGAACTACGCCGCCCTCGCCGAGGACATCCGCCGCGTCACCGGCGTCGAACTGACCGCCAAGCGGGTGCAGACCGCCGTGGCTCACCTCCGCGACGCCCGCCGTCGCAAGACCGACGACGCCCAAGCCCGCACCGCCGACCTGCTTCGGCAGAAACTCGACGAGCTCGACGCCCGGGTCCGCGGCCACTTCGACGCGCTCACCCGCTCCGACCCTGATAAAGACACCGCCTCGGCCCGCCGCGACGTCGCCACCGAAGCGCTCACCGCCGTCCGCGCCGCCGCCGGCCGCGTGATCGACCGCGGCTTCGGCGAGGGCATCCCCGACCACGTCGACCTGCCCGCCCTCGAGGGCCGGTTCCTCGGCTTCGTCTGCGACACGCTCCGCGCCGACGCCGACGGCACGCTCGACCATTCCCTCGAAAACGACCTGCGTCGCCTGCTCATCACCCTCGCCGACCACGACGCTACCGCCGAGGCCGACACCAAACTCGTGATGCACGGCAGTGCCGTCGTCGCCGCGCTCCTGGGCCCCGACTCCCTGCCGGGCGTCATGGCCCGGCTGAACGTGCTGGTCACCGGCCGAGCGCTCCTGCACACCGACCTCTACGTCGCCGAGATGCTCCGCCTCGCCACGGCCGCCGAGTCGCTGCGTGACGACCCGGCCACGAAGACCTACCTCAACTGGGCCCGCCGCCTCCCCGAAGACCGCCGGCTGCCCTCGGCCGTCCGCGTCGCCAGCTACTGCCGCTCCAACGCCGCCACCCGCCTCTACGACCGGCTGTTCACCGGCGAGCTCGACCCCGACGCCCCCACCCTCGCCGACGCCCATCAGCCGCCGCGCTCGGCCCTCCGGCTCGCCGACGACACCCACAACGCTATGCTCGCCCACGACAGCGGCTTCACGCTGACCCTCACCGGCGAACTCATCCGCCACGTCGTCCACGCCCGCCTCACCCACGACGACACCGCCGCCGCCGCGTATCTCCGGGCCCTAGGCCCCGACAAAGCGCTCGACCGCCTCGAAGCCCTCATCCGTTTCGACAACCACGACGAGCTCGTCGACTCGGCGCGCACGCTGATCGTGTCGGTCTTCCCCGAGCTCCGCCGCAAGCTCGTCTGCGTGCGATAAACGCGCACGAGACGCTATACGTCATCCACTAAACGTGATTTGCCTTGGGAAACCCCGGTTAACGCGGCGTCTTGCGCCGCTCGAACCGGTCGTCGTCCGGGTCGCCGGCGACGAGGATGATGTCTTGAATCGTCTTCTGGTCGTCGGCCGACAAGCCGCGGTAATCGATGCCGACGCGGGTGCCGTGCTCGGTCGGGCCGACCCAGACGATCTTGCCGCGGAAGCGCAGCGACACGTCGCCGTGGCTGATCCGCAGGTAGCCGCGCTGGCCGACGCTGAACGCGCGGTCGCTGACGGTGCAGAACATCAGCCCCATCGCCGACATGTTCAGCACGGGGCCGTACTGGCACGACACACCATCGACCGGGATGCGTTGGTAGGACCGCCGGTCGAACGATCGGCCCATCTTCGCGCCGCGGTACTCGACGAGCTTGGTCTGCGGGTTGAGCTTGTACTGCCCGTCGAACCGCTTCCACCCGCCCCCGGAGCTGGCCGCGGCGGAGGCCGAGCTCTTGCCGTTGAGCGAGCTGCCGTCGCCCCAAAAATCGTCGGCGGCGTCCGGGAGGCTTGGCTGGTCGACCAGCGAGTCGAGGTAGTGCGTGATCAGCCGCACGCGGCCGTCGGGGTTCACGACGTGTCGCCCGCGGGTCCAGAAGTGCCGGGCAGTCAGCTCGTCGTTGATCTGCGTCGGCGTCATCCACCGGTTGGGCCATCCGCCGCGGCGCACGACGATCGCCTCGAACGCCGAGCTGAACCCGGTGGTCTTCTCCAGCGTCGCCAACGCGCGGTCGAGGGCAGAGGTTTGCATGAGGCAGAAACGCTCCGACTTACAGGATCGGCCGCCCCGAGCCCCGGCTGAATAACCCGTCGCGGACGCGGCGACCGCGGAGTGGGCCGGGGTGGACTTGTAACGGTTACACCGCTGACGCGGGACACCGAAGTCAGACGGGCGTGAGCAGCAGTTTGATCCGCTCGACACCTTCGTCGGATGCGTCCGCGTCGGGCGGGAACGTCGCATGGGCCGTGAGCGTGTAGTCGCCGGGTTGCAAACCGATCTCGAGCAGGCCGCCGCCGGTCGTTTGCTCGACGATCAGCCGATCCGACGGCAGCGACAGCCGGCCCGCCCCTTCACGGCTCCAGTCGCCTCGGCGAGATCGCGGCGGGCGGTCACGCACCGTGAACTCCAGCGTTACGCCCCACTCCGTCTGGCTGGTCACAAACAGCGCTTCGGGCGACAACGCGACGATCAAGTCCTCGAAGCCCTCGGTCGGCGCGTCCCACTCGTCGGCCTCGGCGTCGTGGAGCAGGACCATGTGGTGGTCCATCCAGGCCTTCATCCGCTTGGTTCGCGGCCGAGTGAGATCGGTCGCGTCGAACGTGAGCATCTTCTCGGGCTTGTTCCATTCGGCGACCATCCGCTCCCGGTAGCCGGGCTTGATCTCGAGAGAAGACACGGCCCGCCACAATTGATCGGACTCGGTCGGACGCAGGTCGTGCGTATCAATCATGCGCACGGACTCGGCCAGCTTGAAACAAGCCTTCTCCTGAGATACGGGTTCGTCGCCGAACGAGGTATCGCTTCGGAATCCCGAAAAAGGGCCGAGTTCGTACGGATCGGTCACCTGTCCCCGGTACCGTCCGTCGGGCGATTCGGTCCAGGTAAAGCACTCGTGAAAGTGCTGATACTGCCATTCCGTCGTCACGTTGGAGTCAAAGTGAAAGCTGATAAAGGCCTGCCGCCCGCGGCCGATTTTCAGGTGGTAGTTGTGAGACTGCCTTCCCTCGCCGCCTTCGACTTTCCACTTGGCGGGCAGATCGATGCGGATGTTTTCGTTCTCGAAGACGGCCACCTGCAGCCCTTCGCTTGGATTGAATGTTTAGCGTCCGCGGCGTTTGAAGCGGCTGCCCAGGGTCTTGGGCGGCAGGGTCTTGGGGATCTTGCCGTCGGGGAACATGGCCTTGAGCTCGTCTTCGGTGTAGCCCGAGGCGGGGTCGACGACGGAGGCGACCTCGCGGTCGCCGACGTCGCGGGGCTTGTCGCGGCGTTTGATCCCGGTGCGGCGTTCTTCCTGCACGTCCTTGGGCACGGGGCCGGGCGTGAACGCGGGGAAGTCCATCTTGGTGATCTCGGCCCCGGCGAGCTTCTCGACCTCGGTGAGCATCTGGCCCTGTTCGGGGGTGACGAAGGTCCAGGCGGTGCCGCCGCGGCCGGCGCGGGCGGTCCGGCCGATGCGGTGGATGTACACCTCGGGGTCCTCGGGCAGGTCGTAGTTGATCACGTGCGTGATGTGGTCGACGTCCAGGCCGCGGGCGGCGAGGTCGCTGGCGATCAACACGTCGACCCGCTCCTGGCGGAAGGCGTTCATGACCTTGGTGCGCTTGGACTGGTGCAGGTCGCCGTGGATCTCGCGGACGTTGAGGTCCTTCTGCTTGAGGTACTCGGCGACCTTGCGGACGGTGGCCTTGGTCTTGCAGAACACGACCGTCGTCTCGGGTTTCTCGGTCTTCAAGAGCTTCAGCAACAACGCCCGTTTGTCCCACGGCTCGACCGGCAAATACTTCTGGTCCACGACCGCCACGGTCAACGAGCCCGAGACGGTCGTGATCTTCTCGGCGTCGGGCTTCATGAACGACCGGGCGAGGCGTTCGATCTGCACGTCCATCGTGGCGGA
Organism: Planctomycetota bacterium; assembly: GCA_039819425.1. Lineage (GTDB taxonomy): Bacteria > Planctomycetota > Phycisphaerae > Phycisphaerales > Phycisphaeraceae > Algisphaera. Next base: position 3,682 of record JBCBSA010000075.1, on the reverse strand, counting down.
CACAAAGATGGTCTGGCGGCCGCCCTCGGCTGGCGACTTGTCGATCGCGGCGGGGATGTGCTTGAGGATCTTGCGGATGTCGTCGAGGAAGCCGATGTCGAGCATGCGGTCGACCTCATCGAGGACCATGAAGCGGATGCGGTCGAACGAGAGCTGGCCGCGGCCGTGCAGGTCCATGACTCTTCCGGGGGTGCCGACGACGAGGTGGCCGCCTTTGTCGAGGGACTTCTGCTGGGAGCGCATCGACTCGCCGCCGATGATGACGGAGGTGCGGATGTTGGTGGCCTTGCCGAGGTTGTCGAGTTCGCCGGCGACCTGGGCGGCGAGCTCGCGGGTGGGCGCGAGGACCAGGGCCTGGCCGCGGATGTCGGGGTCGGCCATCGAGAGGATGGGCAGCCCGAAGGCGGCGGTCTTGCCGGTGCCGGTCTTGGCTTGGCCGATGACGTCCTTGCCGTCCATGATCGGGGGGATGAGCGCGGCCTGGATCCCGGTGGGGTGCTCGAAGCCGGCGGCGGTGAGGCCCTTGACGACTTTTTCCGAGAGGCCCAGGTCGGCGAAGGTGACAGACGTGTCAAACAGTTCTTGCGTGGCGGTCATTGCGTGGTTTTTCTCGTGAATTAAGCAGGGAATGGTACGCGGGCGGGGGTGTCGCCACAAACCCGATGAACCGCCAAGGACGCCAAGATCGCCAAGGAAGACAAAAGAGCATTTAAATCTCTGAAGAAAGAAGGAAAAGAGGAATCAAGGAACCAAACCCGGGATTTGTTTCTTGGTTTCCTTACTTTCTGATTTCCTCATGATTGCCTTATTGCCTTCCTTGGCGATCTTGGCGTCCTTGGCGGTTAACACCTCCCCCCCGTTACGATGACCCCGTGGACACCCGCAACACCGAAGAGACGACCGCGCCGCTGAGCCGGCTGGAGATCAGCCTCGACGCGATCGCGGCGAACGTGGCGGCGGTGCGGGAGCGGGTGGGCCCGGGCGTGACGATCTGCGGCGTGGTGAAGAAAGACGCCTACGGGTTAGGTGGAGTGACGGTCGCGCACCGGCTGACCAAAGCGGGGTGCGGGATGTTGGCGGTGTATTCGCCGGAAGATGCCGAGCAGCTCAACGCCGGGGCGGTGACGACGCCGATGCTGCTGCTGTATCCCCTGCGGCACCTGTCGCGGACCGAGGGGCTGTACCGGCCGGCGGTGGCCGAGCGGCTGCACCTGACGATCCACGACCTCGACCAACTCGATCAGCTCGACCGGCTGGGCCGGACGTTCGGCATGCGGCTGCCCGTGCACCTGTACGTCGACACCGGCATGTCGCGATCGGGGCTGTCGCCCGAAGAGTTCGGCCAAACGCTCGACACCCAGGGCTCGCGCCGCTACCTCCGCGTCGCCGGCGTGATGTCCCACCTCGCCACCGCCAGCGGCGACCCCGCCCGCGCCCAGAAGCAGCTCGACAAGTTCGACCAGCTCCTCGAACAGCATCGCCCCGCCATCCCCGACGACGCCCTCGTCCACGTCGCCAACTCCTACGGCGTCCTCCGCGCCGCGGCCTACCATCGCACCATGGTCCGACCCGGCCTCGGGCTCTACGGCTACGGCGAACACGACCTTGTCGGCCAACCTTCGATCGACGACAAAGACTCGACCATCTGGACCCCGTCGCTCCGCTGGCTCAGCCGCCTGGTCCACGTCGGCGTCTACCCCCGCCGCGCCCGCGTCGGCTACGGCGCGACCTACCCACTCCAACGCAAGTCCACCCTCGGCCTTGTGCCGGTCGGCTACGGCGACGGCTACCCGCTCGCCCTCTCGTCCGACCCCGACACCCACGAACCCCGGGCAGTCGTCCGCGTCCGACTCGACGACACTTGGCACAACGCCCCCGTCCTGGGCCGGATCAACATGGACCAGCTCTCGGTCGATCTCACCGAACTCGCCAAACAAACCGACACCAACCTCCGCGACCGCGACGTCGAGGTTTACAGCAACGACCCCGACGCCCCCAACGCCCTGCACCGCCTCGCCGCCGCGGCCGACACCCACTGTTACGAGATGCTCACCCGCCTAAGCCTAAACCTGCCGCGGGTTTATGTGTGATCGGCTCGGTGATCGGCAACCGTTGGCTCAACATCTGCTAGCGCGAAACGTTGGAGCAGCCGCTCCGCGCGATTCAAAACGCGTTCCTGCCGTGGGATATAAACGTTCTTCACCCAGTCTCGGTGCGGCGGAAGACCGACGCCATCACGCTCCTTGGGGTTGAAAGGCGGCCGAAAGCCGTTCCAATCGGCGTGCTTACCCGATTCGAGGTACTCGCCGGCGATTTTGATGTTTCGCTCCACCGCTTCGATGCGTTGGTTAATGGCTTGACGCTTCTGCTTCACTCTTTGGGGACGTTGCTTGGGCATGTGTCATCTCTTTGGTTTTGCCTTCCTTGGCGTCCTTGGCGGCAAAAAGACCCTCACCCCAAGTCCCGACAAAACCGCGCGATCGCCCGGTCGAGCTTCGGCCAGTGGCGGTGGACGAGGCTGCTGTGCGTGGCGTCATCGATACGAACGATCGTGACCTGCCCGTCGGGCTTCGCTGCGGCGAGGCGGTGGACGTGGTCCGCCCCCGGAAGCATCGGGTCACGCCCACCTTCCACCAGTAGCACCGGCACGTCGATCCGCTTGAACGCCTCGATCGCGTCGGCCTCGTCGATCTTGAACCCCGACTCGAGGGCGGCGGCGTCGAAGCCGTCGTTCACCCACTGGGGGTCCAGCCAGGGCGTGAGCGTCCGGCGGAAGCTCTCGATCGCCCCGCGGAAGTCGGCGAAGGGCGCCAGCGCGATCACGCCGGCGACGCGCGGGTCGATCGCGGCGTGCTGAAGCACGGTGCCGCCGCCGAGGCTGAACCCCATGGTGACGACGCGGTCGCCGATAAACCCGCGTTGCGTGGCGCGGGTGATGACGGCGGCGAGGTCGTGTTTTTCCTCGACGCCGAAGGTCAGGCGTCGTCCGGTCGATCGGCCGTGGACGCGGTGGTCGAAGAGCACCGCGTCGTGGCCGCGGGCGTTGAGCTTCCACGCCTGCTTAAAGTGGCGTTCCTTCACCTCCATCAAGCCGTGAGCGATGACGACGGGGATGCGTTCGGGGCCGGCCGGCGAACGCGGGCTAAACCAGGCGTCGAGCCGGACGCCGTCGGAGCGGTTGACGCGGAACCGTCGGCCGCCGCGATCGCGCGACACCCTCCGGTGCACCGCCCCTAGGAACCGCCGACCCGGGTACCGCCCCGCGCTCAGCGTCAGCCGCCCCAACGCCACCGAGATCGGCGAAGGCACTATCCGCGGCGGGCTCGACTCGGGGTCCGGCGTGGGCATAACTTCATCCTACGGACGTCGTACGGACCTTGTCGTCGCTGAAATGATGCCGGCCCGGCGGCGTCTAAAGGATAATGGTGTTACGCCGGCCCATATCCCCTATCGACTCCACCCGAAAGCCCGATCACATGAGCTTTTCTGCCCTCCGCCGTCCTCATAACCTGTCCGCAGAAACAATCGGGTGCGGCCTTGCGGCGATTGGGCTCAGCGTCGCCGTCGGCGTGGGGGCGGCCGCCGCAGACAGACCGGACCCCCACCCGCCCCGGGGTGGTCAGTCGGGTACGCCCCGTCAAGACGCGACGGGTTTGCACGACCCGACCGACGCAGAAGCGGT
>JBCBSA010000074.1:0-9530 GCA_039819425.1 Planctomycetota bacterium | reverse complement strand
GCTCGATGTCTTCGCCGATCGGCACGTACTGCACGTTCTGTCGGGCCAGGAACGACAACCCTCGTCCGTCGGCCGTCTGCCGGAACACCCGCACCGCCCCGTTGGGCAGCGGCGATCCGCCGAGGTCCGACGCCTCGTCGTTGGTCATCAGGAACATCCGGACCAGTTGATCGCCGTACTGCTGCGGCCGGTAGCGGTACTCGACCGCCAGCGGCGCGGCGTCGGCCCGGAAGCTCGGCAGCCGCTTACGCAAATTGTTCGGCAGGTCCTCCGTGCCCTCGATCGTGAAGATGAAGTACTCCGACAGGCCCTGCTTCACGATCTGCTTCGGCTCTGAAGGCGCAGCCGACGGGGCGGCTTCCGCCGCACGCACCCCCAGCGCGATCGCGTCGAGGGCCACTTCCCGGCGGAAGTCTTGTCGCTCACGCCGCGACAAGTCCTCGAAATCCCGACCCGACCGCCGGGCCAGGTCGGCGATCCGCTCGATCAGGTTGATCGTGCCCACGACCAGCCGGACCTGCGCGTCGGCGTAGTCCTCGCCGCTCTGGTTGTGCACCGTCACGTGACCCTCGACGCTCGCCGTCGACTCGTCGGCCGAGGCGATCAAGACGTAGTCCGCCGACCAGCTCACGCCCGAGGTGAAGTAGCTGATCTCGATCGTCGCCTCGCCGGCGTGCTCGCTGCCGACGTTCCACGTCAGCTCCTGCGGCTTGTCGTGCGGGAACGTCGTGTCCAGCACGTCCAGCCGGTCGGCGTGGGTCAGGAACCGCAGCCGGACCGACGTCGGGTCGATCAGCGTGTTGGCCCAAGAGAACTGCAACGGGTTGTTGCCCTCGCGGAATACGACCTTGCGGGTCTCGCGGACCAGCGTGAGGTCTTCGCTGTTGTAGATCGTCAGCTGCACCGTGTCGCGGTCGGGCACGGTTGAGAGGTCGATGTTGTCGGCGGAAGCAGATTTGCCGCCAAGGACGCCAAGAGCGCCAAGGAAGGCAAGGAGCAGTCGGCCGGCGAAGACCTGCAAGAAAGACGCAGCGGGATGGTTTCCAAGATTCATTTTGATGCTTTCAAAAGCGTAGAGCAGAGTTGCGGAGTCGGCTGGCCTTCCTTGGCGCTCTTGGCGTCCTTGGCGGCAAAAAAACCTCACCACTGATTCCGGAACACGATCTCGAGCATGTGCGTGACGATCTGGGCCTCGTCGCCGTCGCGGGCCGGCAGGTCGACGGCGAACATCACGCAGTCCTGGGTCGTCTCGTCGGCGACCGGAGCGGTGCCGAACGTGGTTGCGTCGCCGACTTCCCACTCGGCCGGCTGACCGGTCGCCCAGCCGAGTTCCTGCCTGAGTCGCTCGACCTGCTCGGCCAGACGCAGGGTGACAAGCTGGTCCTTGAAGTTCTCGATCTCGTACTTGAGCGTCACCCGCCGGTGGAACAGGTTGCCGGCGACGCGTTCGTCGCGGCGAGCCTCGACGGTACGCTTGACGACGACGTCCTGCGCGACGCCGAGGAACAGGTCGGCGTGGTTGCCGACGGGCGTGTGCTGGGCGATGTCCTCGCCGAGGAAGGCGGTGGTGGCGTTGGGGCCGGAGGCGTCCCTTTGAAAGATTCGGACTTTTCCCGTTGGGAGTGCTGAGTCGCCGAGGCCCGCCGCCGACGTGTTCTCCAAGCGGTAATGCATCGGCACGCGGAGCTTGTACTGGCTCTGATCTAACCAACCGAAGCGGTAGACGTCGGCGGTGTACGTCTTTACGACCGGCACGCCCGCGACGCGGCGGACGAGCATCTGCTTGGTCTCGTTGACGCCAATGGGCTTGAGGAACGCCTCGCCGAAGCCCGCGAAGATCTCGGTGTCGCCGTAGGCCTCGCCGGCGAAGTTACGGACACGGACGTACTGCGACAGCGTCAGCGTCGATTCGTCGTGCTCGACCAAGGCCCGGTAGTTAAACCCCTTGGTGAGGCCGCCGAGCAGGTAGCTGATGCGGACCGTGACCGAGGCCGAGCGGTCGGACGAGACCTGCCACACCAGGGCGTTTTCGCCGGGCGGGTACGTGACCGAGAGCACGCTCACTTGCGGCTGGTTTTCTGCTTCCGGAGGAAGAACGCGGAACACGATCGTGCTCGGGTCGATCTGCGTGTTGGCCCAGGAGAAATCGACCTGGTTGACGCCGGCCACAAGCGGGACGACACGTTCCTCTTCGACCAGGGTGGCGTTGTCGTGGTCGAGGCGGACCTCGACGCGTTCACGGACCGGGAGCGTGATGAGTTTCACGCGGGCCTCGGCCGATGGCGGCGGAAGGAGTCCGATTACGACGATGACGGCGAACAGGCCAACGGGCAAGCGGGGTTGTGGCATGATCAAGCTCCGGGGCGGGTACGGACTGATAGACGCACAGCCCCCGGGAGAGTTCCGAAGCCCCGAGAATTTGTCTAATGGTGCGGTCAGCCGCGCGGGATCGCCTGGCCGTGGGGGTCGAGGTCGGGGTGGCCCAGCGTCTCGTCGAGGCGTTCGGCGAGGTCGTGGGCGTGCTCCAGCCGCTCGGCCTCCTCGTGGACGTAAGCCGGGTCGGTGTTGGCCCGCTCGGCCAGGTAGGTCTCCCACAGCCGGTGGGCGCGGACCATCGTCTCGGCGTGGGCGACGCCCGCCGGGCTCAGGACCACCTCGCCGGCGACCTCGTCGGCTAGCCCCTCGCCGCGCAGGCGGCGCAGCGCCCGCGCCACCCGGCCGACCGACATCTGCGTGTCCGCCGAGACCGCCGCGGCGTAACCGGCCAGCGGCCGCGGCCCCGACCGGTACAGCGACTTGAGCACGTCCTCGTTCTCGACGTGCCGGGCCAGCCGCCGACGGCGGATGCGGTCGAACACCACGCCGTGCCCCGGGCTGAACAGCACGCTGAGCGCAAAGATCAGCACCGCCACCAGCACCATCGCCGGCCCCGTCGGCGCGTTGAACACGAACGCCGCCGACATACCCACCCCCGCCGCCGCGGCGCCGAACACCCCCGAAAGCACCAGCATCACCCAAAACCGGTTCGTCAACTGATACGCCGCCGACGCCGGCGTGATCACCATCGCCACCACCAGCACCACGCCCGTCGTCTTCAACCCCGCCACCACCGTCACCGACAGCATCCCCATGATCAGGTAGTGCACCGCCGCGACCGACACGCCCATCGCCGCCGCCACCAGCGGGTCGAAACTCACCAGCTTCAGCCGGTAGTACATCGCCCCGATCGTCAGCAGCACCAGCGGGCAGATCACCCCCATCATCCACAGGTCCGCCCGCCCGATCGCCAAGGGGTCGCCGAACAGGAAACACTTGAGGTCGAAGTGCGTCGACCGCGGCAGCGACGAGATCATCACGATCCCCACCGCGAACATGCCGGTGAAGACGATGCCGATCGACGAGTCCTCTTTCGTTCGGCTGAACCGCACGACCAGGTTGATCAACACCGCGGTCAGCAGCCCCGTGAACGTCGCCCCCACCAACAACAAGATCGGCTCGGGCACCGCCGTCACCACCGACCCCACCGCCCCGCCGACCGCCCCGTAGCCCGACCACGCCACGCCCGTCAGCAGGAACGCGAACACCACCCCCGGAAGTACCGCATGGGACAGCGCGTCGCCGATCAGCGCCATCCGCCGCAGCACCACGAACACGCCCAGCACCCCGCAGGCCACGCCCACGAGCATGCTGCAGACCGTCTCGGCGATCCACCGCGGACCCCAGGGCACCAGCCACTGGCTGTGGTCCATCTCAAGTAGTGCGAGCGAGGTGGGGGTCACGGGTGTTCCTTCGTTGCCGCAGGGTCTCGTCCGCCTCGTCCAGCAGCGACAGCCGGCCGCCGTAGGTCGCCCGCAAATTAGCGTCCGTGACGACTTCTTCCGGGGGCCCGAACGCGACGACGCGCTGGTTCAAGAGCAAGACTTGGTCGAAGCGGTCGAGGATCGACAGGTCGTGGTTGACGATCAACATCGCCTTGCCCTCGTCGGCCATCTGTTCGATGAGGGCGAAGATGGCTTTCTCGGTCGCGGCGTCGACGCCGGCGAACGGCTCGTCGAGCAGCAGCAACTCTGCGCCCTGGCACAACGCCCGCGCCAGAAAGACGCGTCGCTGCTGACCGCCGGAGAGTTGGCGGATGTGGCGGCGGGCGAAGTCGGTCATGCCCACCCGCCGCAGCGCGTCCGCCGCCGCGGCGCGGTCTTCGGCGTTCGGCCGGCCGAACCAACGCTTGCCGCCGTAGCGCCCCATCAGCACGACCTCGCCCACCGTCACCGGGAAGTCCCAGTCGACGCCCTCGGTCTGCGGCACGTAGGCCAGACGTCGGCGGACGCGGTCGACCGGCCGGCCGAACACCTCGACGCCGCCGAAGTCGGGTTCGATCAGCCCGAGCATCGCCTTGAGCAGCGTGCTCTTGCCCGCGCCGTTGGGGCCGACGACGCCGAGCATCTGCCCCGTCTCCATCCGAAACGACACCGACCTCAGCACCGGGCGGGCGTCGTAAGCGACCGTGAGGTCGCGGACTTCGAGGGGGTGAGCGGGAGAGTCGGTCATAGTCGACAAAGCATTTTTTGGCCGCAGATGCCTTTAGGTGTCACTGCAACGCCTGCACGACGGTCTCGACGTTGTGCCGCATCATGCCGAGGTAGGTGTCGGCACCGCTATCGGGCAGGCCCAGCGAGTCGCTGTAGAGCGAGCCGCCGACGGAGACGCCGGTGTTGTCGGCGATCTTGCGGACCAGGTCGTTCAGGGCCGGAGCGGTCGAGGTCTCGATGAACAGGGCGCGGACGCCGCGTTCGCGGACCATGTTTTCCAGGGCGACGACGTCCTGGGGCCGGGGGGACTGCTCGGTGCTGATGCCGATGACGCCGTGGACCTCGATGCCGAAGGCGTTGCCGAAGTACTGGAACGCGTCGTGGCTGGTGACGATCACGCGCTGGTCTTCGGGGATCGAGGCGAACTGCTCGCGGACCCAGCCGCCGAGTTCGTCGAGCTCGGCGAGGTAGTCGTCGGCCCGCTGGGCGTAGTCGTCGGCGTGTTCGGGGTCGAGTTGGACCAGGGCGTCGCGCACCGTGGTGACGTAGTGGCGGTAGAGCTCGGGGTCCATCCAGCAGTGGGGGTCGGGGGCCCCGGCGTAGTCCTCCGAGCCCAGCGGGTCGATGGCGGGGTGCTCGGCGGCGTAGACGATCTTGCCCGAAGCGTTGTTTTCGATGACGTCGTGGAGCGTGGCCTCGAGGCGGAGGCCGTTGGCGACGATGAGGTCGGCCGCGGCGATGGCCTGGGCGTCGCGGGGCAAGACCTCGTAGACGTGGGGGTCTTGGCCGGGCTTCATGAGGCCGATGATCTCGCCGTGGTCTCCGACGAGGGTGCGGACCAGATCATCGATCATGGTGGTGGTGGCGATGACGGTGTAGCGGGCCTGGGCGCCTTCCGCGGCCGGTTCGCTGCCGCAGCCGGACACGAACGGGAGCGCGGCAATGATCAGCAAAATCTGGAAGGCACGCACGTAATTTTGATTGATCAAAGTCATGGTTTTGATGATACGATAAAGGTCCTTAAACAACAACTCTTTGGTCTTGGAGTCCTTAGGCATGCCCAGCGTGACCGTCGAGAATTATCTGAAGCAGGTGTGTCTGGAACAGGCCCGCCGCGGGGGGGGGGCCTTGGTGCCGATGGGCAAGCTGGCCGAAGCGGTGGGGGTCACGCCGGGCACGGCGACGACGATGGTGAAGTCGCTCGACGAGGCGGGCCTGCTGCGGTACACGCCGCGGGAGGGCGTGGCGCTGACGGCAGCGGGGCGTCGGCTGGCGCACCGGGTGCTGCGGCGGCACCGGCTGGTGGAGCTGTTCCTGGTCGAGGTGCTGAAGATGGACTGGTCGGAGGTCCACGCCGAGGCCGAGGAGTTAGAACACACGATCTCGGACAAGGTGCTGGACCGGATCGATGCGCTTCTGGGGTATCCCGAGACGGACCCGCACGGCTCGCCGATCCCGCGTCAGGACCGGCCGCTGACGCGGGACGACCTGCCGAGCCTGGTGGACGCGCCGCTGGGCGAGGCGGTGACGGTGGCACGGATCGTGGACCACGACCCGGAGTTTCTGCGTTTTGCCGAGGCGAACGGGCTGGTCCCGGGGGCGGCGGTGACGGTGCGTCGGCGGATGCGTCACGCCGACGCGTGGTCGGTGGCGGCGGCGGGCAAGCGGGCGGTGACCGTGGGGTCGGCGGCGGCGGAGCGGGTGCTGGTGGAGCGTGGATAGTTTCCGGTTTGTTGTCTTTTCGTTCTCGTTCTCGTGGCTCGTAATCGTAATCGCCGGACAACAAGGCTCGGTCGGAAGCCGCGGTTGGTGCGGATTACGATTACGAGCCACGAGAACGACCGAGACAAAGTGATGCTTAGCGCTTACACCGGGGACGGGATCGTTTCGAGGATCTCTTTCAACACGCGGTGCGAGGCGATGCCGTCGGACTCGTGCATGAAGGTCTTGCTGACGCAGCGGTGGGCGAAGACGGGGTTGACGTTGGTGGTGACGTCGTCGGGGGTGGCGTAGTCGCGGCCCTGGAGCATGGCGGTGGCTTTGACGGCGCGGATGAGGGCCAATGAGCCGCGGGGGCTGACGCCGATCTGGAGCTGGTCGTGGGTGCGGGTCGCGTTGGCGATGGCGACGACGTAGTCGACCAGCGTGGAATCGACACGCACCGCCTCGGCGGTCTTCTGCAGGTCGACGAGCTCCTGAGCGGTCATGACGGGCTTGAGCTCGTTGAGCGCGGTGCGGCGGGGATCGAGGGTGAGGACGCGGGCCTCGTCGGCGGGGCTGGGGTAGCCGAGGGTGATCCGCATGAGGAAGCGGTCGAGCTGAGACTCGGGCAGGAAGTAGGTGCCCTCGAACTCGACGGGGTTCTGGGTGGCGATGACGAGGAAGGGGTCGAGGAGGCGGTGGGTGTGGCCGTCCATCGAGACCTGGGACTCGTTCATGGCTTCGAGGAGGGCCGACTGGGTGCGGGGGGTGGTGCGGTTGATCTCGTCGGCGAGGACGACGTTGGCGAAGATGGGGCCGGGCTTGAAGGTGAACTCGGCGTTCTTCTGGTCCCAGACGGTGACGCCGAGGATGTCGGCCGGGAGCATGTCGGGGGTGAGCTGGATGCGAGCGAGCGAGCCGTCGAGGGACTTGGACAGGGCGATGGCGAGGGTGGTCTTGCCGACGCCGGGGACGTCCTCGATCAGGACGTGGCCGCGGGCGAGGAGGCAGACGATGACGCGGTCGATGGCCTGCTGGTTGCCCAGGAAGCAGGACTGGATGTTGGCCCGCAGGCGTTCGAGGCTGTGCATGGGGATGGGGGCGGCAGTATATCAGTCGCCGCTGGTGGGCTGTGTGGACCCCTGTGGGGTGCCGTTCGTGAGCAAACCGCTGGCCCGCGGGGGCGGTATTATCGGGTCGCGGGGCGTTGGCGTTGCGAAACCAAGGCCCGCGGCGTCCGCCGACCGATAGCCCCGGAACAGCCCCCGGATAACCTGCGCTGCGGCAAGTGCTTGCCGGCCGAAAGACTGCGTTTTGCTCAACAGCCTGCTCGACAACCTGAACCAGGTCTGGGCGCGGATCACCAACTACTGGGAGACCGAGTGGTGGGCGGTGCTGTTCGAGCTGGCGGTGATCTGGGTGGTGGTGTACCTGATCCTACGGTTCCTTCGCGGCACGCGCGGAGCGCGCGTGATCAAAGGCGTGGCGATCGTCCTGATTATTGGGACACTGACGATCCAGATCTTTGGTGGAGCCAACCAGCTCGAACGCCTGGGGCTGCTCTACTCCAACTTCCTCACGGTTGTCTCGCTGATGCTGGTGATTGTGTTTCAGCCGGAGCTGCGGCGGGCGCTGGTCCGGCTGGGTGAGGCGAAGTTCTTCCGGCAGGCCGGTCTGCGTAAAGCCCGTGTTGTCGAAGAGCTGCTGGGGTCGATCCAGTACCTGGCCCGGAATAAGGTCGGGGCGCTCGTCGCGATCGAGCGGCAGGTCGGGCTCGGCGGGATCGTCGAGGCCGGCGTCCGCGTCGACGCCGACGTGAGCAAGGAGCTGCTCAACACGATCTTCTGGCCGGGCTCGGCGCTGCACGACATGGGCGTCGTGCTCCGCGGCGACCGCATCGTGGCCGCCGGCGTGCAGTTCCCTCTGGCCGAGGGCGACGGGCTGCCGCAGGAGCTCGGCTCCCGCCACCGCGCCGCGATCGGGCTCTCCAGCGAAGTCGACGCGCTGATCCTCGTGGTCTCCGAAGAGACCGGCACCATCAGCGTCGCCGAGCGCGGCGAGCTCACCCGCGGCCTGTCGATCGAGGACCTGCGCAAGGTCATCGCCAAGGGCATGACCAAGGTCACCCTCGCCGAGCCCGGCGCCACCTCCGCCGAGGACGACGCCGACGACGCGCCGCCCGCCGCCGAGCCCAAACCCGCCGCCTAACCCCCGGAAGTTTTCACGCCACGAGTGCAGTGTGTCCGAATCCGGTCCGAACCATGGCCCAGCGTAAGTTCCACGAGAAAGTCGAGACCTGGATCGTCGTGACCGTGATCGCGGCGCTGGTCTGGCTCTACGCCGAGGCCACCGTGCTCCAGCAAGTCGACGGCCAGACCGTGCAGGTGCTCTTCACCGAGCCCACCGCCGGCTACGCCCTGTCGCCGACCGAGCCGGTCACCGTCGAGGTGTCGTTCAAGGCCTCGAGCGGGCAGGTCCAGCAGTTCCGCGCCACGACGGCCACCCCGCTGGTGATCGAGCTGGACCCGGCGGACCTCGACACGGTCGAGACGCGGACGGTGATCCTGGACGAGACGCTGCTGCGCACGGGGCTGTCCGAGCTGGGCATCACGGAGCTGGACGTCGAGCCGTCGACCTACTCGGTGACGCTGCGGCCGCTGCGGTCGATCGAGATGCCGGTGCGGGTGGACGTCGGCGAGTTGGAGCTGGCCAACGGCGGGGCCGAGGCCGAGCCGCGGTCCGTCACGGTGACCGCCCCGCTGGACGTGATCGAAGAGTTGCGGGGCCAGACGGCGACGGCGCTGCTGGCCGACGCGGCGACGGGCGAGGGCGCGGGCCGGGAGCAGGTCGCCACGAACGTGCCGCTCGACTTCCCCGACGCGCTGGATCTGCGCAGCCCCTGGGCCTCGGCGAGCACCCGCACCGTCCGCGTCAACTACACCCTGGCCAACAACACCGCCACGACCACCGTCGGCCGCGTGCCACTGTACGTCGCGCTGCCCGTCGACGTGCAGATGCGCTACACCGTCCGCCCGACCGACCAGGCCAACTCCCTGCTGGACGTGGAGCTGCGGGGCCCGGCCGACGTCATCGGGCGGATCGCCGCCGGCGAGCTCCCGGTCCGGGCGGAGCTGACGATCACGGACCTGTCGAAGATCGAGCAGACGACGCTGGAGCGGCCGGTGATCATCGCGCCCCCGGGCGTGACGCCGGTGCAGGTGCCCGAGGCGATGCCCGTGACCGTGCGCCGCCGCGGCGAGGCGCCCTGACCGTCAACCCCGACGGAAACCAGGGGTGCCG
>JBCBSA010000073.1:0-9757 GCA_039819425.1 Planctomycetota bacterium | reverse complement strand
GCCGAGGCTGTCGATCTCGAGGTGGAGGGTGGTGCGGTTCTGGCGCACCATGCGGATGAGGTCTTCGATGCGGTGGGGGAGGGTGTCGAGGAGGTCGGCGTAGGCGGCGGCGTTGCGGACGAAGCGTTTCTTGAGGGCGAAGAGGCCGAAGCGTTTCTTGATGAGGCGGGTGACGTAGGGGCGGACGTGGCCGACGAGGTCGAAGTCGGGGGCGATGGACTGGGCGACGCCCTCGATGGTGGTGAGGGCCTTGATGAGGTAGACGATGTCGGCGGGGCAGCTCATGCGGTGCTTGCGCATGATGCCGAAGAACTCGTCGAGCATCTGGCCCATGCGGATCTTGGCGAGGCTGTTGCCTTTGAAGTGGTCGATGAAGCGCCAGGCGTCGGCGCGGAAGCCGCGGTCGTCGGCCATGGCGGGGTCGGCGTCGGCGATGCGCACGGCGGTGCGCACCACGCGGTCGAGCTCGCCCTCGATCGCGCCGTGGGTGATCTGGGCCAGCTGCTCGGCGGAGCGGGGGTCGACGCTGCCGACCATGCCGCAGTCGATGAAGGTGAGGCCGCCGGTGTCGAGGTCGACGAAGATGTTGCCGGCGTGGGGGTCGGCGTGGAAGAAGCCCAGCGCCAGGCACTGGCGGAACACGGCGTCGGCGGCGTTGGCCACGAGGGCGCGGCGGGTCTCGGCGTCGACCGCGTCGTTGTCGAGGTCGGCCAGCAGCGTGCCGCGGACGTGTTCGAGGGCGAGGACGTTCTTGTTGGAGACGGCGGTGTAGACCTCGGGGAAGTTGACGCCGTCGTTGTCGGCGAAGTCCTCGGCCATGCGCTGGGTGGAGTCGGCCTCGACGGTCAGGTCGGTCTCACGCTCGAGCTGGTCGGCGAACTCCTCGACGACGTCGACGGGGTCGAAGCCCAGGTTCTTGAGGTAGCCCTGCGAGAGCGCGGCGAGCCAGCGCATCAGCTGGAGGTCGGCGGCGATGACGGCGTGGATGCCGGGGCGGAGGATCTTGAGGACGACGTCGGTGCCGTCGGCGAGCGTGGCGGGGTGGACCTGGGCCATGCTCGCGGCGGCGAGGGGTTTCGGGTCGATGCGTTGGAAGTCGGCGTCGAAGCGGTCGCCCAGTTGTGCTTGCAGCAACGCATGGACATGTTTCCGGGGGTCGTCGCCGTCCCAGGGGGCGGGGGGGACGTCGGCCTGGAGCTTCCTGAATTCCTGAGCGAACTCGGCGGGGATCAGGTCGGGCCGGGTCGAGAGGACCTGGCCGGCTTTGATGAAGGTCGGGCCCAGGCCCTCGATGAGCAGGCGGAGGCGGACGGGAGCGGGGCGGTGAGCGATCTCTTCGTCGGGCTGAAGGCCGCGGGGCAGGTACCTGGCCAGGCCGGTCTGGGTCACGACCTCGCCGAAGCCGAACTTGAAGAGTTGGGCGACGAGTTCGCCGCCACGCTTGGCGGCGTGGAGCGACGCGGTGCCGGGCAGGGCGGGGTAGGCCATCGCAGCAGTGTAAGGGGCGGGCCGTGGGCGGTGGGGAAGACGCAAGCGACGGCGCTGCGTGGCGTGGAACGGTTTTACCCACGCCCCCACCCCCACCGCCCGCGGCCCACCTGCTACATTGCCCGCCGATGGCGAGCTCCGCCCAACCGCGCCTCCTGACCAAGATCCTCGCCACCGTCGGCCCCGCCTGCGCCGACCCCGCCATCCTCGCCCGCATGATCGAAGAGGGCGCCCGCGCCTTCCGTGTCAACTTCTCCCACGGCGACTTCCCCGACTTCGAGAAATCCGTCCACGCCATCCGCCAAGCCGCCGACCAGACCGGCGTCACCGTCGGCATCCTCGGCGACCTCTCCGGCCCCAAGATCCGTGTCACCACCGTCGAGCACGGCGAACTCGAACTCGCCCCCGGCGACCGCGTCGAGTTTGTCACCCACGACGCCCCCGCCCGACGCGATCCCGACACGGGCGTCGTCACCGTCAGCACCACCTACCCCGCCATGATCGACGACGTCGAGCCCGGCCAACGCCTGCTCATCAACGACGGCGCGATCCGCACCCTCGTCACCGAAAAATCGACACCGCCCGGCGGCGATCATTCCGCTGGGGGCAAGCTCGTCTGCCGCGTCACTTCCGGGGGCACGCTGTCGAACAAGAAAGGCGTCAACCTCCCCGACACCCACGTCTCGGTCCCCGCCCTCACCGACTGGGACGAGGAGTGCGCCGCCTGGGCCGTCGAGCAGAACCTCGACTACCTGGCCCTCTCGTTTGTCCGCAAGGCCGACGACGTCCGCCAGCTCAACGAGTTGCTCAAGCGCCTGGGCCGGGACAACCGCAGCCTCCGCAGCCACACCCGCCTGCCCATCGTCAGCAAGCTCGAAAAGCCCCAGGCCCTCGCCGAGCTCGACGACATCCTCCAAGAGACCGACGCCGTCATGGTCGCCCGCGGCGACCTGGGCGTCGAGATGGACCTCGCCGAGGTCCCCATCATCCAGAAGCAGATCATCCGCCAGGCCCACGACCACGGCAAGCCCGTCATCGTCGCCACGCAGATGCTCGAGTCCATGATCGACACGGCCACGCCCACCCGCGCCGAGGTCTCCGACGTCGCCAACGCCATCCTCGACGGCACCGACGCCATCATGCTCTCGGGCGAAACCGCCGTCGGCCAGCACCCCGTCCAGGCCGTCCACACCATGGCCCGCACCGCCAAGCTCACCGAGGCCTATGACGCCCAACGCCGCGCCGGCACCACCAAGCCCCCCGCCAACGCCCAGAACTCCAAGTACCGCACCGCCGCCCTCGCCCACGGCGTCTCCACCATCGTCAACGACCTCCACCCCGCCTACGTCGTCATGTGGTCCGAGCTCGGCGGCGGCGCCCGCTACCTCTCGCAAAACCGCCTGCGCACCCCCATCCTCGCCATCAGCTCCAAGCCCGCCGCCCTCCGCCAGATGGCCCTGCTCTTCGGCGTCCACCCCGTCCACATGGACCGCCCCAACGACACCGCCGACTTCCTCAGCCGCGTCGACCGCCTCCTCCTCGGCCAGGACTGGGCCGAGCCCGGCGACGCCGTCGTCATCGTCAAAGGCGAACCCCTGGGCACCCCCGGCGTCACCAACAAGATCCGCATCCACTACCTCGGCGACGTCTGCCGCCTCACCTGGCACGCCAAAGACGACGCCGACTAGATCACCTCCGATTCAGACCCGGCGACTTCCCGGTCCCCCTCCCTCGGGCAGAGAGGGTAAGCCGCTACAGCCGAATCGCTGACGCAATAGCCTCCCCCCCAAAAAAAGAAGCCCACGCCGATCCGGCGTGGGCCTCGCGTCTCACCTCGCCCCGTCCCCCGGAAGCCGCCCCCGGAAGCCGCCCCCGGAATTCGCCCCGGAAGGCGATCTCGGAAGGGGCCCTCGGGGACGGGGCGTATCCTTCAGGCCACCGCCGCGGCCTCGCCGCTCGGGCTCAATGTCGCGATCAACGCCTTCACCCGGTCGCGCCGCAGCACCAGCACCACCGCCGACGCCACCGCCATCCCCACCGCCATCGCAAACAGGCTGCCTCCGTCGGTCGCTTCACTCCCGGGGGCCACCGGCAGCACGACCCCGATCACCGCCAGGTGCGTCACGATCGCCCCGCCCAGCACCCCGATCGCCAGCAACGCCCCCACCGCCGGCGCCGCCGTCTTCAGCCCCGCCAGCTTCGCGGGCAGCACCCGGCCGAGCACCCACGCCCCGCCGGGCAGCAACAGCAGGGCCACAACCAACTCGACCAACGCCGTGAACGTCGCCGCCGCGCGCCCCCCGATGTCTCCGAAGATCACCTGCGTCGCCGGGGCGTAGGTCAGCTTGAAAAACAGCGTCTGCAAAAACAGCACCGCCACCCCCACCTGCAGCGCCCACGCTACCCGGTTCGCCCATTTATTGTCGTTTGCGTTCGTTTCCATGGTGTCCACCTTGTTCCACAGGATTTTCGATCCAAAACCTCGCCGGCGACGCTCGCCAACGACCCTTAACCAACGCTCACCCTGTCCCCGCCTATTCCCGCGGTCTCGCGTGAGTCTTGTAATTGCAGTGCATCCTGTGGCGGTGTGGCGGTGTGGCTCGTGTGAAGAGGTGTGGGCGAGCCGGAGCGCTGAGGGAATGGCTGCGGTCGCGCAAAGGGTGGATGCGAAACGGCAAGACCGCCGATGGCATCGGCGGCTTTTCAGGGGATGGGCGGTACAAAGCCGCGGACTTTATCCGCGGTATTGGGGGAGTCGGGGAAGACAGTAAAGACCGCCGATGACATCGGCGGCTTTGTACGGCCCCCCGGAAATCAGACCACGCCGGCGGTGCCGGTGAGGATGGGGGCGTCGATGAACTCGCGGGGGTCGGTGACCTTGCCGGTCAACGCGCTGGCGGCGACGGTGAGGGGGGAGGCGAGGTAGACGCCGGCTTGTTTGTGGCCCATACGGCCGGGGAAGTTGCGGTTCGTGGAGCTGATGCAGGCTTTGGGTTCGTTGAGGCGGCCGAAGGTGTCGGTGGGGCCGCCGAGGCAGGCGGAGCAGCCGGAGGGGCCCATGGTGCAGCCGGCGTCTTCGAGCGCTTGGAACACGCTGGGCTCGCCGGGCTGGACGGGCTCGCCGTCGAGGCCGAGGGTGAGCATGTCCTGGTGGACCTCGGTCGAGCCGGGGACGACGAAGGTGGGGATCTTGACGGTCTGGCCGCGGAGGATGTTGGCGGCGAAGATCATGTCGGTGATCTTGCCGCCGGTGCAGCTGCCGAGGTAGGCCTGGTCGAGCTCGACGTGGGAGCAGTTGGCGGCGGTGTCTTTGTTGTCGGGGGAGTGGGGCTTGGCGACCATCGGCTCCATGAGCTGGAGGTCCCACTCGTGTTCGTAGCAATACTCGGCGCCGGGGTCGTCGGTGTAGACCTCCCAGCCCGATGAATCGGCGTAGGGGATGTCGGCGTGGCGGGGACCAGACGCTTCGCTCCGCTCAGCGTCGGCGTGAGTCGTCCAACTGCCGGGGGGGCGGTTGCTGCGGGCGTTGACGTAGTCGAGGGTTTTCTGGTCGACGTCGCAGACGCCGTTCTTGCCGCCGGCTTCGATGGCCATGTTGGTCAACGTCATGCGGTCTTCGAGGGTGAGGCTGCCGATCCCAGAGCCGGCGAAGTACATGGTTTTGTAGGTGGCGCCGGCGACGCCGATCTCGCCGATGACGGCGAGGATGAGGTCCTTGGCGGTGAGGTAGGGGGGGATCTCGCCGTGGAAGGTGAACTTCATCGTGGGCGGGGTCTTGAGCCAGGTCTTGCCGGTGCCCATGACGAAGGCGGCGTCGGTGTTGCCGACCCCGGAAGCGAACTGGCCGAAGGCGCCGGCGGTGCAGGTGTGCGAGTCGGTGCCCAGGAGGATCTCGCCGGGGCGGCAGTGGCCCTCTTCGGGCAGGGCTTTGTGGCAGACGCCCTTGTACGAGGTCTTGGTGGGGTCGCGATAGGGGTTGGGCATGCCGCTGGCTTCGTCGGTGTCGAGGAAGTCGGGGTCGTAGTAGTACTGGATGCCCTGCTCGGCGACGAAGTCGCGGAGGATCTGGATGTTGCGGTGGCACTTGCCGTCGGCGGTGAAGATGTAGTGGTCGGGGATGATGGGGATGCGGGAGGTGTCCCAGACCTTGGCTTCGGGGCCGAACTCTTGCTTGAAGATGCCGATGGTGCCGGGGCCGCAGACGTCGTGGGTCATGAGGACGTCGACGTCGACCCAGACGTTGTCGCCGGGCGCGACGGAGGCCTGGCCGGCGTGGGCGGCGAAGATCTTCTCGGTGATGGTCATAGGTCGGCGCGTGGACAAAGTGATGTCTCCTCGACGCGGTGGGGCCGGCGGGGGGGGATACGCGGGACGACAAGTATAGCCCGGCAAGCCCGAGAATCGGCGGACGTGATCGACGCCGGTGCCGGCGGCGGCGGGCTGGTATCCTTGGGGCCATGCGAAGTGATTTCTGGATCGGGCGAGCGGCCGCAGCGGGGGGGCTGGCGCTGCCGATGTTGGTGGCGGGGTGCGTCGGGCCGTTGGACCGCTACGGCGGGGCGGACGTGGCGTTGCGTAACGCGGTGGTGACGGAGAACCGGCGGGAGCTGCTGGCGTTGACCGACGGCGAGGGCCGGCCGGTGGTGATCGAGGTGTCGCGGGAGACGAGCGACGTCGAGGCCCGGCTGGACGAGTACCGGATCGAGGAGCTCAACGAGCTGTCGGGGGCCGAGGCCTACGAGGGCGTGAGCGTCGACCCGGGGCAGGACCTGGCGGGGCAGACCGAGCTGGAGGTGGTCCGGCTGTCGCTGGACGAGGCGGTGCGGATGGCGGTGGAGGGCAACCTGGACCTGGCGGTGGCCCGGCTCTTGCCGAAGATCGGGGCGGAGCAGGTGACCCAGGCGGCGGCGGCGTTCGACGCGGTGGCGTTCGCGGACTTCAGCAACCAGAACCTGAAGATCCCCCAGCCCGACGGCACGATCCCCGGGCTGGCCAACGACATCAACCAGGAGACCACGTCGTTCCAGACGGGCGTGCGGCAGCTGCTGACGACGGGGGGGACGGTTCAGGTCGATACGGCGATCGCGCGGAACGAGCGGACCCCGTCGTTCTTCGCGGTGACGGACTTCTGGGACGCGGACATCTTGGTGTCGCTGAACCAGCCGCTCTTGCGGAACTTCGGGCGGGACGTGAACACGGCGCAGATCGTGCTCGCCCGCAACGCCGAGGCGGACGCCCGGGCGCAGCTGCGCGCCACGCTCAGCAACGTGCTGCGCGAGGTCGAGGAGGCGTACTGGAACCTGGACCTGGCCCGGCGGCAGGTGCTGATCCAGCAGCGGCTGCTGGACCGCACGATCGCCGAGCGGGACCGGCTGCAGGAGCGGGCGGACTTCGACGTGTCGCCGGTGCGGATCACCGAGGCGAACAGCCGGGTGGAGCTGCGCAAGGCGGACCTGATCCGGGTGAGGGCGGCGGTGCGGGACGCGTCGGACGCGCTCAAGCGGCTGGTCAACGCCGAGGCGTTGCCGCTGGCGGACGAGACGCTGGTGCTGCCGTCGGATTCGCCGGTGGACTCGCCGGTGTCGTTCAGCCTGTTGGATTCGGTGACGACGGCCCTCGAGAAGCGTGCGGTGCTGGAGCAGGCGCTGTTGGCGGTCGAGGATGCGCGGGTGCAGCAGCGGCTGGCCGACAACGCGACGCTGCCGCTCTTGGACCTCACCGCGGCCATCGGGTTCAACGGCATCGACGAGGACGACCCCGGCTCGGCCTACGGCGACCTGTTCGGCGAAGACTTCATCGACTACATCGTCGGCCTCGCCTTCGAGCAGCCCATCGGCAACCGCTCGGCCGAGGCGCTGCAGCGCCAGCGGCAGTTCGAGGAGACCCAGGCGGTGCTCGCCTACCGGCGTGACGCGCAGGACGTGGTGCTCGAAGTGAAGAACGCCCTCCGCGGCGTGATCACCAACTACGAGTTGGTGGGCGCGACCCGCGCGGCGCGGTGGGCGGCCGCGGACAGCCTGCGGTCGATCAACGTGCAGGAAGAGGTCGGCGTCGCGCTGACCGACGAGTTCCTGCTGGACCTGAAGCTCAACGCGCAGGAGCGGCTGGCCGACGCGGAGTTTCAGGAAGCCCAGGCCCTGGCGAACTACATGATCGCGATCGCCGAGATGCAGCGGGCGATGGGCACGCTGGTCGAGCGGTACGGCGTCGAGGTGGGGCGGGAGTAGGCGCCGGCCGTTGGGCGTTAGGTTGTGGACGCTCGGCCTTCTTCCTCGGCGACGGATTTCCGGGACTCGACACGCCGGTTTCCTCGCGCCTAGCGCCCAACGCCTAGCGCCTCCCTACCCTCCGGCATGAATCACTCGCTCTGTCTGTCGGCCATCGCCGCTCTCACGCTATCCCTCGCGGGTTGCATCAACCCGCTGCCGGGCGGCCTGTCGGCGAAGACGTCCGACCCCGCGGCGTTGGCGCTGCTCGCCGCGTCGGCCGAGGCCCACGGCGGGGACGAGGCGTTCGCCCGGGTCCAGACGATCCGCGTCAGCTACGACGGCGAGTGGCTCAACAACGTGTGGAAGCTCCAGCCGATGCTGGTCGACCGCGGGTACCGCAAGGCGAGCGACGAGGTGATCCGGTACGGGACGGCGTGGCCTGCGGTTGAGCAGGTACACCGCGGACCCGAGGGGACCAAAGAGGTGACGTGGCCGGCGTCGGAGGGGCAGACCCTGGACGGCGGGGCGGCGGTGAGTTACGACGGCGAGCCCATCGCCGACCCCGAGGTACGCGTGAGGCAGGAAGAGGCCTCGGCGATGGTGGCCGAGGCGTACCGGATGTTCCTGACCGGGCCGTTCTATTTCACGCAGCGCGGCGGCGAGCGGGTGGCGGTGATGGGCAAGCCGACGCGGATCGACGGGCGGGAGTGTGACCAGGTCCTGGTCGAACTCCGGCCGGGCTTCGGGGTGTCGCCGGAAGATCGGGTGATGGTCGCGATCGACCGGGAGACGAAACTCGTGCGGCGGGTGCGGTTCAGCCTAGACGGGTTCCGCAAGACGCGCGGGGCGACGGCCGACGTCGAGATGAGCGGGTTCCGCGAGATCGACGGGCTGGTGTTGCCGACCGAGTTCCTGGAGATCGTGGTGCACCCGATCGACCGGGAGGTCCACCGCTGGGCCGTGACCGATCTGTCGGTGGAGACGGACGGAAGCGAGTAGCGCCGGTTACACTTCCGCCATGAGCAAGAAGATCGGCGTGATGGGCTGCGGCAACGTGGCCACCTACGGGCACCTGCCGGCGATCCGCGACACCGACGGCCTGACGCTGCACGCCCTGTACGACCCCGACGCCGAGCGTGTCCGCGATCTGGCGTCGCCCCACCGATTCGACGTGCCCTTCGCCTGCGACAACGAGGCGGACTTCTTCGCCACCGGGCTCGACGGGGTGATGATCGCCTCGCCCGCCCCCTACCACGAAGCCAACGCCGCGGCCGCCGCCGCCCACGGGCTGCCGGTGCTGTGCGAGAAACCGCTGTCGATGGACCGGCCCCAGGGCGAACGCATGATCGCCGCCGCCGCCGCCGGCGGCGTGCCGCTCTACGTCGCGTTCTGCTACCGCTTCAGCCCCTCGGCCCTGCGGATCAGGGAGCTTGTCGCCGAGGGCGCGATCGGCCGCGTCGCGTCGCTTCGGCTGATCTACAACTGGGACTGCCACGGCAAGTACGACCACCGCGACCCCGCCCGCGGCGTCGCCGAGCACCGCCACGGCCGGATGTTCGAGGGCGGGCCCATGGTCGACTGCGGCACCCACCAGATCGACCTGGCCCAGTGGTGGCTGGGCAGCGCCGTGGTGCGTGCGCAGGGCTTCGGCGCCTGGGCCGACGAGTACGACGCCCCCGACCACGTCTGGGCCCATCTCGACCACGCCGACGGCGCCCACACCTGCGTCGAGATGTCCTACAGCTACGGCCACACCACCAAGGACGCCGACAGCTCCTTTGTCTACGAACTCATCGGCTCGGACGGCGTGATCGTCTACGACCGCAACATCGGTCGGTTCGAGCTGCGCGACGCCCGCGGCGTCCACCGGATGCCGTTCCACCACGAGAAAGACTTCGCCGGCATGCACCGCGCGTTCCGCGACGCGCTCGAGACCGGCGAGCCCGGCGACCTGCCCACCGCCGAGGAGGGGTTGCGTGTCACCGACCTCGCGGTGCAGACCACCGAGCAGGCGGTCGCGGGACGAGGCGAGCCGGCGGGGAGATACAATTAGGGCATGG
>JBCBSA010000072.1:0-9813 GCA_039819425.1 Planctomycetota bacterium | reverse complement strand
GGAGGGCGGCGGTGATGGTGGCGCTGTCGATCCAGAAGACGGGGTAGGCGTAGCGGTGGTGGAGTTCGGGGATGTGCTCGAAGTTCATGCCGTAGATGCCGGCGAGGAAGGTGATGGGGATGAAGATCGTGCCCATGATGGTGAGGAACTTCATGACCTCGTTCATGCGGTTGCCGACGGCGGACATGTGCAGGTCGGTGAGGCTGCTGGTCATGTCGCGGAAGGTCTCGATGATCTCGACGAGCTGGACGCAGTGCTCCTGGACGTCGCGGAGGAAGAGCTTGGTTTCGTCGGAGATGTCGTGGGTGGTCTCGGCCATGAGGACGTTGACGAGTTCGCGGGTGGGCCAGAGGACGCGGCGGAGGAGGGCGAGCTCGCGTTTGATGCCGTAGATGTGGGCGATGAGTTCGGGGCGGGGGTCGTCGATGACTTGGGGTTCGAGGTCTTCGAGGATGTCGCCGAAGCGCTCGAGGACGGGGAAGCAGTGGTCGACGACGGCGTCGAGCAGGGCGTAGAGCAGGTAGTCGGGGCCGCGCTGGCGGATGCGGCTGCCGGCGGCCTTGAGGCGTTCGCGGACGGGGTCCCAGACGTCGCCTTCGTGGTGGGCCTGGCCGTGTTCCTGGAAGGTGACGAGGAGCTTGCCCTTCATGAAGAACGAGACCTGCTCGGCGGTGAGCTGCTCGCCGTGGAGCCGCATCATGCGGGCGACGGCGAAGAGGTGGTCGTCGTAGGGCTCGGCCTTGGGGCGCTGGGGGACGTGGAGGGTGTCCTCGGCGGCGAGGGTGTGGAAGCCGCAGGCCTCGACGAAGCGTTGGACGGCCCAGGGGTGGAGGCCGTCGATGTTGATCCAGCGGACGAGGACGCCGTCGGGCACGGGCTGGGCGAGGAGGGCTTCGAGGTCGTCGGGGGTGGTGACGTCGAGGACTTCGGGGCCGACGTCGTGGACGGTGAGGTGGATGGTGCCGGGGGGCGGGGGGGTGTGTCGGTTGGCGAAGCCCTCGATGCCGGGGACGGTGCCGGGGGCGACCTTGGGGCCGGTGTCGGGGGTGTGGCGTGAGGTGATGCCGGCGAGGCGGAGGGTGGAGGTGACGGCGTGGCCGACGGTCTGTCCGACGGTGGCGGCGGCGGTGGAGGCGGCGTGGGTGACGGTGCCGGCGGTGGCGGAGACGGTGTGGTCGATGGCGGCGCCGATGCGGCGGCCGACGCGGGCGGTGCGTTTGCGCTTGGACTTGCTCACGGTTGGTCTCCGTCGGGCGTCGCCGGGCCGTCGTCCCGCGACAGGCGGACCTCAATCGGGCGGACGGTGTCGAGGTGGACGTCGCGCTGTGGGTAGGCGACGACAATGCCGGCCTCGGTGAAAAGGGTGTCGAGGCGGAAACGCAGGTCGCTCTGGATCCGGCGGAGGTCGAGGGGGCGGGTGACGCTGGTCCAGAAGTAGACCTGGAAGTTCAGCGAGTTGTCGGCGAAGTCGATGAACAGCACCTCGGGGCTCGGCTCTTTGAGGATGCGTTCGTGTTCGCGGGCGGCCTGGTCGATGAGGTCGCGGACGGTCTCGACGGGCGAGCCGTAGGCGACGCCGACGGTGACGCTGCCGCGGACGTCGGCGTCCTTGAGGGTCCAGTTGACCACGGGCTGCTGGAGGAGGGACGAGTTGGGCACGAGCACGTCGACGCCGTCGAAGCGTCGGATGCGGGTGCAGCGGTTGCCGATGTCTTCGATGCGGCCCTCCTGGTCGCCGACCTCGACGATGTCGCCGAGGCGGATGGGCCGCTCGAACATCAGGATGAAGCCGGAGATGAGGTTGTTGAAGAGGTTCTGGGCGCCGAGCCCGACGCCGATGGCCACGCCGCCGCCGAGGACGGTGAAGATGGTCATCGGGATGCCGGCGATGGGTAGGGCGATAAAGAAGACGACGACGGTGAGGCCGTAGAAGACGATCTTCTGGATCGCGGCGGCGAGGTTGGCGTCGACGCGGCGTAGCCGGCGGATGCGTGCGGCGAAGCGGCGGGCGGCCTGCCGGGCGAGCCACAACCCGACGGCGACGACGAGCAGGGCGATGACGATCTGGTTCAGCCGGATCGGCGTGCCGGCGGCGTGGAAGAGCTCGACGGTCCACACGGCCTGCAGCGCGCCGAGCCAGTCGAAACGAGACAGGTCGTCGGCGACCTCGGCCTCGACCGTGTCGAGCGTCGGGCCCGGGGCAGCTCCGGGGTCCGGTGCGGCTTGGCCGACGGCGACGCCGGCGGACCAGGCGGTGGCGAGCAGCAACCAGACGAAGCGTCGCGGCATCGGGTCAGTGTACCGCCAAGGCCACGGTTAGAATCCGGGCCGTGCCCGCCGTCGTCGCCGACCAACTCGCCAAGACCTACCGCGTCGCCGACAAGGACCCCGGGTTCGTCGGCACGGTCAAGCACTTCGTCAAACGCCGAAACCGCGAGATCGAGGCGGTGAAAGGCGTGTCGTTCGAGATCGCCCCAGGGGAGGTCGTCGGCTTCCTCGGGCCCAACGGTGCCGGCAAGACCACCGCCATCAAGATGCTGACCGGATTGATCCACCCCACGTCCGGGGGGGTGAGCGTGTTGGGTCACGAGCCGTTCCGGCGGCGGGCCGAGTTCCTGCGGCAGATCACGCTGGTGATGGGCAACAAGCAGCAGCTGTTGTGGGACCTGCCGGCGACGGACTCGCTGCGCGTCAACGCCGCGGTGTACGCGATCCCCCCGGAAGAAGCGCAGCGGCGCATCGACGCCTTTGCGGAGTTGCTGGAGCTGGGCAAGGAGCTGAGTCAGCCGGTGCGGAAGCTGTCGCTGGGGCAGCGGATGAAGTGCGAGCTGGTCGCGGCGCTGTTGCACCACCCGAAGGTGTTGTTCCTGGACGAGCCGACGCTGGGGCTGGACGTGAACGCGCAGACGGCGGTGCGGCGTTTTCTCAAGGAGTACAACGCCGAGCACGGCGCGAGCGTGCTGCTGACCAGCCACTACATGGCCGACATCACGGCGTTGTGCGAGCGCGTCGTGGTGATCGACAAGGGGTCGATCCTGTACGACGGCACGCTGGCGGGTGTGGTCGAACGGTTCGCCCCGTGGCGCGAGGTTCGGCTGGACCTTGCGGATCCGATACCGCCGCCGGAAGCGTTGGAGGGGTATGGGGAGGTGGAGTCGGCCGACGGCGGCCGGGTGCGGCTGCTGGTGCGGCGTGACGGGCTGACCGGGACGGTGAACCGGCTGCTCGGCGAGCTGAACGTGGTCGATCTGACCATCGCCGACCCGCCGATCGAGGACGTGATCGCCCGGCTGTTTCAAAGCAACCACGATTCCGAGGTAATTGCAGATGAATGAACTGACTTGGCAAACTGCGGCTGCGCGATTGAAGCGCGTATTACAAACCGCTACTCCGGATACTGAGCGGGGTTCGATTATCGCTGCACGCGACGAAGTGCTCGCGCAGTTCGGGCCGATTTTTTCTGCCTCTCACGCGCCGATGATTGAGGGCCACGAGGTGTTGGATTTTCTGAACTTCAGAAACAACAGACACTGGACCGGCCTGCATCGAATGGCCCGTATCGTTGATGACATCGAGATGTTTCGTTCTGCGCTAGAGCGTTTGCTCAACGAAGACACACCCGTCGCTGAGCGTATCGACGACCCCAAAGTGCAACGCATCAACGGCTTGGGCAAAGCGATTTTGACGGCGATGCTTCACGTGGCGTACCCCGAGCAGTACGGCGTGTGGAATCGCACTTCGGAAGATGGTTTGGTCAGGCTGGGCCTGTTCCCGAATTTCCCGAGGGGGACATCAATGGGAGAGAAATACGCCGAAATCAACGAGGTGTTATTACGCTTAAGCCGAGATGTAGGTGCCGATCTCTGGTCGTTGGATGCTCTGTTTTGGGGTGTTCAGGACATGACCGAGAATGATCTGGGCGACTCCGAAGATGCTGTGCGGGATTCAGGGCCGGGCGTGTCAGGCCAGGCCGGCCATCGTTTCGGATTGGAAAAACATCTTCAGAATTTTATGGCGGACAACTGGGAATCGCTGGAGTTTGGCCCGGATTGGTTTCTGTACGAAGAAGATAAAGAGATCGTGGGTGTTGAATTCGATACCCGAGAGATCGGTCGTATCGACCTTCTGGCGCGCCATCGCACGGAAGACCGCTGGCTGGTGATCGAGCTGAAACGCGCCCAATCTTCTGACCAGACGGTGGGGCAAGTGCTTCGATACATGGGCTGGGTTAAAGGTAACCTCGCCGCAAAAAACGCTCAGGTAGAAGGTCTGATCGTCGCGCGTGACCACGACTCGGCCATCGCATATGCACTCAAATACACGACCGACGTTGGGCTTCGGCGCTATCGGGTGAATTTTGAACTGGTGGAGGAATGACCGCCTACACCCTCCGCACCGTGCGCACGATGCTGACGACGTGGTACGCGTACATGACGACGTACCGGGCGGAGATTTTCTTGTGGGCGATCGCCACGTCGCTGCCGCTGATCATGATGGGGGTGTGGGTCGAGGCGGGCGACAGCGGCAAGTTCACGGGGTTTACGGCGGTGGATGCGGCGCGGTACTTCATCGCGGTGTTCGCGGTGCGGCAGCTGACGATCGTGTGGGTGATCTACGAGTTCGAGTACCACGTGGTCAGCGGGAAGCTGTCGCCGCTGCTCTTGCACCCGATCGACCCGGCGGTGCGGTACGTCACGGAGCTGCTGGGCGAGCAGATGTCGCGGCTGCCGTTCGGGGCGTTGCTGATCGGGCTGTGCTTCTTCATCCAGCCGCGGGCGTTGTGGGGGGATGCGGACGATCCGGGGTTGTGGACGCCGGCGTGGTGGCGGGTGGGGTTGGCGATCGTGGCGTGCTACGCGGCGTTTTTGCTGCGGTTTCTGTTGCAGTACACGACGGCGTTGCTGGCGTTCTGGCTGGAGCGGGTGAGCGCGCTCGATAGCCTGACGATGATCCCGTACACGTTTTTGTCGGGGCTGGTGATCCCGCTGCAGGTGATGCCCGACGCGACGCGGGAGATCGTGCTGCTCACGCCGTTCCCGTACATGGTGTGGCTGCCGGCGACGCTGTTGGCGGGGGGCGAAGTGGACCTGGTCCGGGGGTTCGGGACGCTGGCGGTGTGGATCGCGTTGCTGTGGGTGGTGAACCGGTGGCTGTGGCGGCGGGGGCTGCGGCACTACTCGGCGATGGGGGCATGAAACGCTACGCCCAAACCCTGCTGCGCTTCTGGTCCACGTCGGTCTCGGCCGAGATGGAGTACCGCGCGAACTTTGTGCTGACGGCGATCCAGAGCACGCTGGCGCTGGGCGGGGCGTTGTTCGTGCTGTGGTCGCTGTTCCGGACGGGGTATCAGATGGGCGGGTGGGACTGGCCGTCGGCGATGCTGGTGGTGGCGGCGTACACGGTGATGGAGGGTTTCGCCTCGACGTTTTTGACGCCGAACCGGGAGCAGGTCGGCGAGATGGTGCGGGAGGGGACGCTGGACTTTGTGTTGCTCAAGCCGATCGACACGCAGTTCTGGCTGTCGGCGCGGAAGGTGCGGGTGTGGGGCGTGCCGAACCTGGTGCTGGGGTGGCTGCTGGCGGGGTTCGCGTGGACGCGGCTGGGCGGGGGCGACGCGGCGGTGGAGCCGAGCGTGTGGGGGGCGGTCGGGTTCGTGGCGGCGCTGGGGCTGGGGCTGGTGATCCTGTACGCGATGGGTTACCTGCTGTCGACGCTGACGATCTGGTTCGTGAAGATGAACAACATCACGATCGCGATGCAGTCGCTCTTGGAGGCGGGGCGGTACCCGGTGTCGGCGTACCCGGCGGCGTACCGGGTGTTCTTCACGTTCGTGCTGCCGGTGGCGTTCATGACCACGACGCCGGCGGAGTTGGTGACGGGTCGGGCGGGGGCGGAGGTGCTGGCCGTGGCGGCGGGGGCGGCGGGGGTGTTGCTGCTGGGGTCGCGGTGGTTCTGGCGGCGGGCGCTGCGGTCGTACACCAGCGCGTCGAGTTGACCCGGGGCGAAACACAAAAAAACCGCCGCCCGTGGGGGCGGCGGCGGTTGACCTGTTTTTGGGGCGGGGCTTACTCCGTTGCTTCCTTGAGCGCGTCGGCGGCGTCGTTGGCCGCGTCTTCCGCCTCGTCGGCGGCGTCTTCGGCGGCTTCTTCGGCTTCGGCGGCCACGCCTTCGATCGCGTCGGCGGGCTCGCTTCCCTCTTCACATCCGGCCGTCAGCCCGACGCCGAACGTCATCACCGACAACATCGCCGCGACCGCGAACATCTTCTTCAACCATTCCATGATTTCGATCCTTTCCCGTGGTAGATCAGACGACGGACGCACGGCACACGCCGCGGCACGCCCACACCGCCTCTTGCACCCCAACACACTAGCGATCACCGCGGTTTTTTTCCACGCAAAAGATTCACGACCACCGACACCACCAGCAGCACCAAGAAGACAAAGAACAGGATCTTCGCGATACCCGCCGAAGCTTCGTGGATCTCGCCGAAACCGAAGGCCCCGGCGATCAAGGCGATGACGAAGAAAACGAGGGCCCAATACAGCACGGTACGCTCCTTAAACCGGTTCGGCGGGCGTCCCCTCCTGCGCCCGGAGATCGCCGACGGCCACGTGGCCGTCGCACGTCCGTCACGACGACCCCCCAACCGTAAACGGACCGGGTGAAACGCCGATGAATCCGGGACACGGCGGGCCGGAGGGGTTTATCCCCAGTCGGATCGGCCGGGCGGGTCGTGGCTGAGCATGTACCCCGAGCCGACGACGGTGTGCAGGTAGGGGCGGTCGAAGGGCTTGTCGAGCTGCTGGCGGACCTTGGAGACGGTGACGTCGATCACGTTGGAGAAGGGGTCGAAGTTCTCGTCCCAGACGGAGCGCCCGATGGCTTCGCGGGTGTGGACGACCTCGGGCCGACGGAGGAAGAACTCGAGCAGCGCGTAGGGCTTGCCGATCAGCCCCAGCGACTTGCCGGCCCGCGTGGCCGAGAGCCGCGGCAGGTCCAGCTCGACGTCGCGGTAGGTCAGCTTGTCGCCGGGCGTCGGGTCGCACTGCCGCAGCAGGCCGCGGATGCGGGCGAGCAGCTCCTTGAACCCGTGGTCGGGGTCCATCACCTGGTCGGCCCCGGCGTCGAACGCGTCGGTGACGGTGTCCTCGTCCGCCTCCTCGGGGACGATCAGCAGCGGCTCCCCCACGTCCTCGCCGCGGAGCCGGCGGGTGACGGTGATCATGTCCATGGCCGACTCGTCCTCTTCGCGGACGACGATCGCGTCGAACTCGGTGGCCTTGACGGCCTGCTGCGCGTCGGCTTCGGACGTGGCCACGTCGACGGAGTAGCCGTGCTTCTGGAGGTTTTTCTGGAAATAAGACGCCGCGCCACCGTCGCCACACACCAGGAGTAAACGCATGATCAAGTCTCGCGATCGAAATACCTAAAACCAAGCTTTTGTGCGAGTTTAGCTGAACGCGAAGGGTCGAGGACGGGCCCGGGCCGTGACCGGG
This sequence comes from Planctomycetota bacterium, assembly GCA_039819425.1. Lineage (GTDB taxonomy): Bacteria > Planctomycetota > Phycisphaerae > Phycisphaerales > Phycisphaeraceae > Algisphaera. The sequence goes on along the minus strand of JBCBSA010000072.1, from coordinate 2,314 downwards.
CGCGGGCGGGTCTTGGAGGTTGCACACGGACGGGCGTTTCGGCCGATATCGATGAGGCATCAAGGCCGCGAGGCTCGTTGTTTGTTGACCCGTATTCAGGCAGGGGACTTCGCGTGAGCTTTCATCGGATGGTCGGAAACCGGAGGCGGCACGGAGGCCCGGTCCTGGCGCGGGCGGCGGTCCTGGCGGTTGCCGCGGCGGTGGCGGGCCCGGCGGCGGGGTCGGTGGTGACGCCGGCCAGCCTGATGGAGGGCGAGCTGCGTCTGACGTTGACGCTGGAGAGCGTGACGGTGCAGAACACGCAGACGCAGAGCCGGCCCGCAGCCGTACCGTCGGCGGACTTCTCGCTGAACGCGGTGTCGATCGACGGGGTCCTGACGGACGGCGGGGACCCGGCTAACCCGGCGGGCAGCGTCGGCGGCGGGACGGCGGGGCGGTCGGTCACGGTGAACGGGGCCGAGGTCCCCGGCAGCGGCGGAACCGGCTTCTCGCTGGGCGTGGGCGACGCGTTCGTGTTGGTGTTGACGGCCTCGGCGTCGGCGGAGACGCCGGGATCGGTGTTCTTCGGCTCGGCGACGGGCGGGGTCGGGCTCGGATTCGTCAACAACATCGACGAACTCGAAGACCCGGAGGAACAGGCGTTCACGTATTCGTTCGGGTACACGGCCGAGTTGATCGGCGCGGCGGCCGGCGGTTTCGGGCCCGACGCGATGGCGGACCTGCGGGCGGTGGGTTTGGAAGTCGGCGCGGTCGCGAGCGACCCCGACGGCAGCGCGGTCGTGTCCGTGGTTTCGGCGATCGACTTCTTCACGCTCGAAGGCGACGGAACGGACGGCGGGGTGGCGGGGATCCGCGAAAGCGCGTCCGGTCGGGTGGACGTGGTGCTGGAGGCGGGCGACGTCGACCCGTTGATCACGTTCCGGGCGGATTTGTTGGCCAGGGCCGGGGTGCCGGTGCCCGAGCCGAGCGCGGCGGCGTTGCTGGCGGCGGCGCTGGGTGGGGGTTGGGTGCTGGCCGGCCGGCGTCGGCGGCTACCATGACCGGATGACGCAGGCCCTGACGTTCCCCGCGCACGACGGCACGGCCCTGGCCGGTCGGCTGGACCTGCCCGGCGACGGGGTGGAGGTCCGGGCGTACGCGGTGTTTGCTCACTGCTTCACGTGCTCGAAGACGCTGCACGTGGTGCGGCGGGTGGCATCGGCTCTCAACGAGCACGGCATCGGGGTGCTGCGGTTCGACTTCACCGGGCTGGGCGAGAGCGAGGGCGAGTTCGCCGCGTCGCACTTCACGCGGAACACGGCGGACCTGCGGTCGGCGGTGGACTACATGGAAGCCAAGGAGCGGCCGGTGGGGCTGCTGGTGGGCCATTCGCTGGGCGGGGCGGCGGTGTTGAACGCGGCGGTGGACCTGCCGACGGTGCGTGCGGTGGCGACGATCGGGGCGCCGGCGGACCCGGCGCACGTGAAGCACCTGTTCCGCGACGAGGGCCGAGGGTTCGGCGAGGACGGGCGGGCGGAGGTGAGCATCGGCGGTCGGCCGTTCGTGATCTCGCGGGAGTTCGTCGAAGAGCTGGAGGGCCACCGGCTGGAGGAGCGGGTGGGTCGGCTGCGTCGGCCGTTGATGGTGTTCCACAGCCCGACGGACGCGACGGTGGGGATCGAGAACGCCGAGCGGATCTTCCGGGCGGCGAAGCACCCCAAGAGTTTTGTGTCGCTGGACAAGGCCGACCACCTGGTGACGCGGGCGGAGGACGCGGCGTACATCGGGCACATCCTGGGGGCGTGGGCGCGGTTCGTGTTGTAGCGGGTTACAGTGGAGGCATGCTGCGACAGGGCGCGAGTGCGGGGTTGTTTGCTTCGGTGAGCCGTCGGGCGTTTTGGGCCGGCACGGGGTTGATCACGTTGGTTCTGGTCGGGGTAACGGCGTGGATGGGGGGGTACGTGGTCAAGGTGCCGGAAGAGAACCTCGACGCGCGGGTGACGACGAACGACCCGATGACAGAGATTTTGTACTCGCCGGTGGGCAACGCGGTGGTGATGCTGGTGCTGCAGTTTCTCGGGGCAAACGTGTTGTTCTGGGTGGGGGTTTGGGTGTGGGGGAAGTTCGAAGACAAGTTCCGGGGGCGGGGGGAGCCTAAGGTCGGGGATGAGTCGGCTTGAGACGCTGAAGCAACTGGCGCTTCCGGGGGTATTGCTGGGGCTGTCGGCGATGGGGCCGTTGGCGGGGTCGGCGGTGGTCGGGGGGTTGGCGTTGGCGAACGCCGAGGCGTTGCGGGACGGGGGGGTGGGGGTGGTGGTGCTGTTGGTGGTGGGGG
>JBCBSA010000071.1:0-9897 GCA_039819425.1 Planctomycetota bacterium | reverse complement strand
CCCCGATCCGCCAACTCATCACCACGATGAAGCAGATCGCCCCGTCGCCCATCCCCGTCCTCATCACCGGCGAGTCGGGCACCGGCAAAGAGCTCGTCGCCCAGGCCATCCACAACAACTCCAAACGCGCCAAACGCCAGTTCGCCCCGCTCAACTGCGCCGGCCTGTCCGAATCCATCCTCGAAGACGAGCTCTTCGGCCACGTCCGCGGCGCCTTCACCGGCGCCGAAAAGGACCGCCAGGGCCGATTCGAGTACGCCCACCAAGGCACGCTCTTCCTCGACGAGGTCGGCGACATGCCCAAGTCGATGCAGGCCAAGCTCCTCCGCGTCCTGCAGTCCGGCGAGGTCGTCCGCGTCGGCTCCAACGAGCCCCGCCACGTCGATGTCCGACTCGTCAGCGCGACCAATCACGACCTCGCCGAACGCGTCAAAGAGGGCCAGTTCCGCGAAGACCTCTATTTCCGCCTCAAGGGCGTCGAGCTCCGCCTCCCCCCCCTCCGCGAACGCCGTGAAGACATCCCCTTGCTCACCCGCCACTTCGTGTCGAAGTACGCCCGGGACATGGAGCGGGATGTTCCGGCGGTCGCCGAGGACACGCAGATGACGCTCATGCAGTACGACTGGCCCGGCAACGTCCGCCAGCTCATGAACGTCCTCCAGAATATGGTCGTCATCGCCGACGGCGATACCCTCGAGCCCCGCCACCTCCCCCCGGAAGTGTCGCAAGCGACGGCGGGAAGCCTCGGGGACTCGGACCGTGGTGCGAAATTTTCCGGGGGTGGTATGAGCCTGGACCAACTCGAAAAGCAAGCGATCCGCGAGACCCTGCGCACCGTCGCCGGCAACCGCGAACAGGCCGCGAAGATGCTCGGCATCGGCGAACGTACGCTCTATCGCAAACTCAAGGAATACGGATTGAAATAAATCCGATCGATGCAGATCGACTTCGACGACATCGCCGCAAAGTTCACCGACGACCCGGACGACCACGCTAGCTCGCGGTCATGGCTCCGGCCGTGCCGAAGCACCCACTCCTGAATCTCCGCACAACCCGCTCAGACTGACCCGCCGGTCCCCGTTGATCGACCGGGGAGGTCAAGCATCGGCCCGGAATGACCCATAGCCACCCCGCGAGGTTCACGCCGGGGTCGTCCGGTTGGGCTCCGCCCGCCGTGCCCCCGGAGCCTGCGACATGTCAAGCCCTTCCGACTGGTCGATCCCATCCGCGGCGCCTCCGCCGTCACCGCAGGATTCGGGAAGACCGAATCCTCCGCCTTGCATCCCCGCCGGCGCGCCTGCGTTCCACCCGTCCCCTCGGCCCGAACCCGACCCGGCGTCCGACCGCCGGCCGGCCCGCTGGTCCCGGTCGCTCGGCGCTTTCAGCTGGTTGGCGTTGCTGGCGTTCGTCGCCGTGTCGGTGTTGATCCGGGCCGTGCTCCCGGGGCCGGCGTCAGCCGACGCGGGAGAGATCTTCGTTTCGACCCGCTTCCTAGGCGCAATCGTCGGCGTGCCGTTCTGGGCGCTGCTGTTCTCGCTGATCGCTTTCTACGTGAGTGGCTGCCGACCGCGGGCGTCGGCGGGGGCGTTTATCGCCGTGTTGGTACTCGCCACGATCGCGCAGTTCGGTCGGTTCGCCAACGCCGGCGAGGCGGCGCACAACCAACGCGTGTTGGCCGAGCTTGTCGAGGAGCGAGACCGCGACCAAGCGTGGATCGCAGACGATGAGGCGACGCAAGCCAACGACCTGAGCGTCGAAGAGATACTCGCGGCCCTCGAAGCCGAGAAGAAGCGACGCACCGCGTCTACGGCCGTGCCCCTCGACCCAGGCCGTGACCCGTTCGCGGCCAACCCCGAGTCCCAGGTCTCGCGGATGGAGCGAGAGCTCGACCGGTTGGACCGGTTCGCCGGCCGCATGCGGGGCGACGACAAGCAGATGTTCGAAGCCGCTGCCGATGCCATGCGGACGCTCGAAGCCCCGATCAAGGACTACTTCACGGCCTTGGAGACGCTGGCGGCGGCCGGCGGGATCGACCCGGTGACGCTGCCCAACCGTAAGACGATCCGCCATCGGATGCTCAAACTCGACGCCGTGGCGGAGGCCGGGGTGGCTATGGGCCGGGCCGTCGAACACGCCGAACCCTACCTCCGCGCCCGCCTCGCCGAGTGCGGCGTCGAGGGCCCCGAAGCCGAGGCGTTTCTCGAAGGATGGAAACAAGGCGCGAACCTCGATCTGGTCCGCCGCATCCGCGAAACCGACGTCCGCCTGGTCGCCGCGATGCGCGGGCTCCTGCAGACGCTGCACGACGGTGTGGGGCATTGGGTCGTCGACCGCCACGGCGAGGTCATGTTCGACGACGGCGATCTTCTGGCCCGCTACAACACCTACTTCTTGGCGATGGAAAGCGCCGCCCGAGATCAAATCCAGGCCCAGCGTTTACTCGCGTTCCGCACCCAGGCGTCGCCGCGGTGAACCCTTCTCGGGGGTTGGGTTAAACGTCGCGGACCGGGGCCGATCCTGGGGTGAGGTAGACTCTGCGAATGAACCCTCGCATCGGCCACGGCTTCGACCTCCATCGACTTGAGCCGGGGCATCCGCTCGTCGTCGGCGGGACCACGCTCGACCATGACCGCGGCTGCGTCGCTCACTCCGACGGCGACGTGCTCTTCCACGCCGTCACCGACGCGATCCTCGGGGCGCTCGGCCAGGAGGACATCGGTCAGCTCTTCCCCGACGACGACCCGGCCTGGAAGAACGCCGACTCGTCGGTGTTCCTGCGCGAGGCGGTGCGGCGGATGGACGGGCTTCCGGGGGCGGGGGGCGGGTACGAGGTGGGCAACCTCGACGCGACTGTGATCCTCGAGCGGCCCAAGCTGTCCCCCCACAAAGCGGAGATGCGGGTGCGCCTGGCCGACCTGCTGCACTGCGAGGCGTCGCGGATCAACCTCAAGGGCAAGACGCACGAGGGGGTCGATGCGCTGGGCGAGAACCGCGCGATCGCGTGCCACGCCGTGGTGTTGTTGGTGCCAACGACTCACGTTTAGCGGGTGACGCGCAGCGTTCCGTGTTGGGCTCAATCGCGTGATCTGCTCCCTCGCTGTCCGCGCCCCCGGAAGACCGTGTGCTTGCCGAAGCGGTCGGTGATGCGGTCCATCGCCGCGTCGAGCTCACGCAGCTTCGCCTCCCGCGGGTCGGGGAACAGCTCGGCCTGGCCCTCGCCCTCAGCGGTGAACTGGCTGGTGCCGACGCCGGCCAGGCGGACGCTGCGGAAACCCGTCTCGGCCCAGCGGTCGAACAGGCCGCGGGCGGCGTGCCAGATCGTCTCGGTCGTGTCGGTGGGGCGGTCGAGGGTGACCGAGCGGGTGATGGTTTCGAAGTCGCCGTAGCGGAGCTTGACCGTGACGGTGCGGGCGCACAGGCCGTGCTTGCGGAGGCGGTAGGCGACTTGTTCGGTCTGCGTGAGCAGCACGGCCCGGACGTCGTCGGGGTCGGTGAGGTTGTCGCCGAAGGTCTGCTCGTGGCCGATGGACTTCGCCGTGCGGTCGGGCACGACGGGGCGGTCGTCGATCCCTCGGCAGAGCCGATGGAACCGCTCGCCGTAGTCGCCGAACGCGTCGCGGAGTTGGTCCAGCGACAGCCGACGCAGGTCGGCGATGGTCTCGATGCGGTGGCGTTCCAGCTTCTTCTGCGTCGACGGCCCAACCCCCCAGATCTTGCTCACCGGAAGCGGCAGCAGCACCTCGTCAACCCGGTCGGGTGCCACCACGGTGAGCCCGTCGGGCTTCTCGAGATCAGACGCCAGCTTGGCCAGAAACTTGTTGGGCGCGACCCCCACCGACGCCACCAGCCCGCCGGTCGCCCGGAAGATCGCGTCCTTGAGCTCCCGGGCGACCGCTTCCGGGGTTCCCATGAGTCGGTCGGTGCCGGTCATGTCGAGGAAGGCCTCGTCGACCGACAGCGGCTGGACCAGGGGGGAGAAATCGTCCAACACCGCGAACATCGCCCGTGACGCTTCGCGGATCTTCTCGCCCGGCACCTTGACACAGACCGCGTGCGGGCACAGCCGCAGCGCCGTCGCCATCGGCATCGCCGACCGGCAGCCGTATTTCCGCGCTTCATAAGACGCCGTGGTCACCACCCCCCGCTTCCCGGTCCCGCCGGTCAACACGGCTTTGCCACGCAGCGACGGGTCGTCCCGCACCGCGATCGCGGCGAAAAACGCGTCCATGTCGACGTGGAAGATCGTGCGGTCCACGGTTGGAGTCTACGACAGACCGCAGATCGACCGTAACCATGAACAAAAGACTTGAATTGCATCGATCGTCGATGTATATTGCATCGGTATCCGAGGTAAACAGGAGTCTCGCCATGTCCCTGTCGAAAGAACTGGCCCGGGGCACGGTGATGCCGATCGTGCTCTCGCTGCTCGCCGAGCGGTCGATGTACGGCTACGAGCTGGTCAAGACCGTCAACCAGCGGTCCAACGGCGTGCTCGAATGGAAAGAGGGCACGCTCTACCCGCTGCTGCACAAGATGCAGGGCCAGCGGCTGATTAAGGCCCGCTGGGAAGACGGGCCGACGGGCAAGGCCCGCAAGTACTACGCCCTGACGCCCAAGGGCCAGCGGCTGCTGGAGGCGAGCCGGGAGCAGTGGGCGTCGCTGAGCGGCGCGGTCGATGTCCTGCTGATGGGGGCCTGAGCGTGTCGGACTTCCGCGACCTGACCGAACGGGCCACGGCCCGGCTGCGGCGCGACCGCGAGCTGCGGCTGGAAGTGACCCGCGAATTGGAGAGCCACCTCGAAGCCTCAGCGGCCGAGTTCCGCGCCGCCGACTATTCGGAAGACGACGCCCACGCCGCGGCGGTCAAAGCCTTTGGCGACCCGGAAGACGTGGCGCAGCAACTCTGGGAAGCCAACCGGTTCCGGCTGCGGCTGCGGGCGTGGGGTTGGTGGGCGGCGCGGGTGTCGCTGTTGCCGGCGTGCGTGGCGGCGGTGGTGTGGTTCGTGATGTCGGGTATCACCGCCCCGCCGGTGCAGCAGATGAGGAATATGGAAAGCGGCTGGGCCGCGGAGCCGACGTGGCTGCAGCAACGGGTCCGGGCGCGGATGACGCCGACGCAGCGGCTGATCTACTTCGGCGACGAAGCGGCGGACAACCCGGTGACGGCGGCGAAAGGGTTGCGGGATGCGTATCCCGACGAGCCGCTGTACCAGTTGAACTACCTCACGACGATGCTTAACTACTACCGATTGCCGGGCGACGAGAGGACGACGGCAGCCTGGCATCGGCGGATCACCGCGGCGGACGTGTTGCGAGAGGCCGAGCGCGGCCGGGCGTTGGACCCGGACAACGGCATCTACGGCCTGATCGAGGCGAGTGTGTGGGTAGAGCCGTGGTTCGAGTTGGAAGGCGACCCCGCAATTACGTTCACCAAGCTCGACGCTCGGGCGGAGCCGGGGAGCCCGGAGCGAACCGAGGTCGTGGCCAGCGTGTTTGCGGGTGAGGTCGATGAGGGGGCGTTGGCCGAGGCGTTGGCGGCGTTGGAGCGGGCGGCGGCGAAGCCTTACGTCTCGGCCCACAGCGTGGACATGCTGCGGCACCGGCTGGAGCAGTTGCCGCCGCCGCGGTCGCTACAGGAGTACCTGTTTCGGGTTGGCGGGGAGATCGGCACGCTGCTGCCGACGCTGGGGCATCGGCGGAAGATGGCACGGGTGGTGACGTGTGAGGCGATCCGCCGGGCGCGGGCGGGCGACCGGGCCGGGGCGATCGGGTTGCTCGACACGTTGGATATGCTCAACGCTAAGCTCGCGGCGGCGGACGACACGCTGATCGGCTTCTTGGTGTCGTGGTCGATCGAGGTGTTAGAACACGATACGCGGGTGGTGGTCTACCGGGTGCTCGGCGACGGCGCGGCGGCGGAATCGGCGTTGGCCGAGGCCGACGCGTTGGCGCTGAAGTACCAACGGGAGTGGGGGAGTCCGGAGGAAGGGGAAACGACTGAGGAGAAGGTCCGGCAGGGCGGGTTTTTGATGAATGCCTTGCTGCCGGCGATCCCGGGGTACGACATCGACGTCGCGCCGTTTCGGAAGGCGGAATACGCGTTGTTCGACCGGGCGGCGCTGACGGTGGGGCTGATCGGGTTGATCGTGGGTTCAGCGTTGCTGTCGCTGTCGGGGTTGATGGGTGGGTGGCGGCGGCGTCGCAAAGCACGGCGCGGGCTCGGTGTGTCTGAGAGCGAAGGGGCCATTTTGTTGTGGGTCGGTTGGCGGCGGTTGGCGTGGGTGTTGGCCGGGGCGGTGGGGCTGCCGTTGCTGGGATTTATGGGGTGGACGGCGTTGCCGTGGAGCGGACGGGGGTATGGGCTGAACCACTCGTGGGAGCCGGTGCTGGCTTACGGGCCGATGGCGTTGTTGATCGCGGCGTTGCTGTGGGTGTTGGGGGGCGAGGCGCTGCGGCAGCGAGCGAAGGAGGTCGGGTTGGCGGTGCCGGGGCCGGCGCGGTGGTGGGTGAGCGGGTCGGTGGCGGCGGGGCTGATGCTAGGGCTATGGGGTTGGACGCAGCGGCTGGTGGTGCTGTCGGCGTTGCCGGACGACGACATGAAATGGATGTTGGCCTACGTCGGAGCGTTGGTCTGGGGGGCGGGGCTGTGGGTCGCGGTGGCGTGGTCGTTGGCGAAGCTCAACGGGGCGGCGTCGCGGGGCGGAGCGGTAGCCCGGGGGTTGGGGCGCGGCGTGTTGATGGGGCTAGGGTTTGGGGCGGCCGTGGGCGGGGCGGTGTGGTGGATGAGCGATCCGATCGACCGTGAGGCGTTCTTGGTGATGGTCGTTGTGGTGGCGGTGTTGCTGGGGCTGGGGGCGGGTTGGCTATGGATCGCGGGCCGGCCGGGGGCGACGGAGAGGTTCGCGCGGTCGGCGATGCGTTCGCTGGGGTCGGTGGTGGCGGCGGCGGGGCTGGTGCTGGTGCTGACGGCGGGGCCGGCTCTGACGTGGTGGGAGCGGGCGTTGGTGCGGGGGGTGGTGGAGCGGACGCCGGTGTGGGTCGATCAGGAGATCGAAAAGAGCAACGCCAAGATGCTGCGGGCATTTCTGGCGGGCGACGAGATCGCGCCGCCACAGAAAGTTCCGGGGGTTGATTCCGCTTTGTAACGGCAATCGTCGGTAGCTGCGTTGCGACGCAACGCAGATCAGCGACGCGTTGCGTCGCAGCTGGCGCAAGCCGTGAAGCTTGTCACTCGAACGCAGGGCTTGGTGGTTGCACGACCGGCGGCGTCAGGCCGCGGGGGCGGGCGGCGGCGGAGCGGGGTCCTCTTTCTTCTCGACCGGTTTTTTGCGGTCGGGGGTGAGGAGCATGGTCATGCGGCGGCCCATCATCTTGGGGGGCTGTTCGACCTTGGAGACGTCGTCGAGCAGGTCGACGATGCCGTTCATCGTGTCGCGGGCCAGGTTCTGGTGGGCCATCTGGCGGCCGCGGAAGAGCATGACGAACTGGACCTTGTCGCCGTCTTCGAGGAAGGTGCGGGCTTTGTCGGTCTTGAACTTGAGGTCGTGGTCGTCGATGTTGGGGCGCAGACGCATGCCCTTGAGCTCGGACTGCTTGGTGTGGGAGCGGGCTTTTTGTTCTTTTTTACGCTGCTGATACTTCCACTTGCCGTAGTCCATGATCTTGCACACGGGCGGGGAAGCGGTGGGCGAGACCTCGACAAGATCGAGGCCCGCGTCGCGGGCGCGGTCCTTGGCTTCGTGGGTCTCGACGACGCCGATCTGGTTGTCTTCTTCGTCGATGAGGCGGACGGGCGACACGCGGATCTGGTCGTTGATGCGCAGGCGTTTGCCGGTCTCGCGGGGCGGCGGGCGGAATCGTCCTCGGGCGATGGTGCAGGTCTCCGGGTGGGAAAAACAAAGGCGTCGGACCCTTCGTCATCGGGTCGTCTACGCTCGGGAGTTTAGCAGCCGAACGGGTGGGCCGGGCGCGGCGGGGGGAAAAATCGTGGGGCGGGAGATGCAGATCGGACGCCGCGGCGACCGGCGGTCGTTGACCGCCGGCTATACGCCGGGTGGGAAGCGCAGGCAAGGTGCGGGTGGGTCAAGGGGCGAGGACCAGCAGCCAGTAGGCGACGGGCGCGACCAGCAGCAGCGAGTCGGCCACGTCCATGACGCCGCCGAAGCCGGGGATGGTGGCGGCCCAGTCCTTGACGCCGGCGTCGCGCTTGAGCAGGCTGGCCAGGAGGTCGCCGATCTGGCCGAGGAAGCCCAGCAGCATGCCGGCGGGGGCGGCGTACCACAGCGGCAGCGCCGGTCCGTCGAGGATCGCATTGCCCCAGAGGGTGAAGCCGGCGGCGGCGATGCCGGACAGGAGCATGCCGCCGACGAGGCCTTCCCAGGTCTTGCCGGGGCTGAGCCAGGGGATGAGCTTGTGTCGGCCCAGGGCGCGGCCGGTGAAGTAGGCCCCGATGTCGCAGGCCTTGACGGTCATGACGACGGCGGCGATGACCCAGGCGGAGTAGCCCGCCTCGCGGACGAGCAGGTACATCCCCGGCAGCACCCCGAGGTAGACCATGGCGAAGGCGGCGTTGGCCCCGGCGGCGGCGGCGCCCTGGGTCTCTTGGCGGACGAAGCTGTGGCGGAACATCGAGACGAAGATGACGGCGGCGACGCCCGTGCCGAAGAAGGCCACCGCGGTTTGCGGCGTTTCGAGCATCGGCAGGCCGAACACCATCAGGCCGCCGGCGGCGGCGCTGGCCCAGGTCGAGGCCGTGCTGCAGTGGCCCCACTTGGCCCGCAGCAGCGTCGCCAGCTCCCGCGACGCCAGCCCGCCCCACACCAGGATCAGCCCCAGCAGCACCAGCCCCGGCGGCATCCCGCGTCGCCCCAGCGCGTCGTCGGCCCACACCAGCAACAGCAGCCCCGCCGTCATCAGGATGCCCGACGGGATGCGGTGCTTGAGCATCGCGGCATGGTAACAGTTGGGGTTTGGCGGTTGGGTGGTCGGGCGGTTTGGCGGTTGAGGATCGAACGGGTGAGCGTGGTGGGTGTTGTCGCGGTGTGCCGGGGTTGCGCCGTTGGCGTACCCTTTCGCCGATGCGCTGTTTTCGTTTCATGTCGACGGTGGGGTTGGTGGCGTTGGCGTGGGGGGGCTACGCCGACGAACCGCCGACGGACCCGGCCGCCGCGGCCCCGGCGGTGGCCAGCGCCGCGGCGTGGACGTCGGACCTGCCGGTCGCCGCCGACGGCCGGCACGTTTGGCTCTGGGCCGAGGACTACGACGCCGCGGAAGACGCTCCGCGGGTGGCCGTGCACCACGCCGACGTGGTCGATACAGCGGGTGACGCCGACGCCCCGTTCGACGGCCCGGCGTGGGAGGGCGTGGCCCGGCTCGACGGTCGGCTTGCTGCGCGAGGCGCCGCGGCCGACGGCGGGACGCTGTGGCTGGTCTACGAGTCGGGCGCGGTGAAGGCGTTGTCGTTGCGTAGCGGGCCGATCGACGGGCAGTGGCTGATGGCGCAGCGGTCTGCCGTCGCGCTGCCGGATACGGCGCAGGTCCGCGCCCTCGCCGCGGGGCACGGCCGGCTGTACGCGCTGGTGCGTGTCGAGTCGGCCGAGGTGCTGGGTCGGCTCGACGCCGGGCCCGAGGAACAAGAAGCCGAATCCGATACCGACGTCTCCGACCGGCAACGCCGCAACCTCGTGCTCGGACTGCCCCGCAACTACGGCGTGAACGCCCCCCCGGAAGTTGCCCCGGAAGCTCTCCCGGAAGCCCCCCCGGAAGTTACGGAAGCGGGCGACGACGAGGCCCAGGCCCCCGACACCCCGTCGGACGCAGAGCCCGTGGCGGCGACACCGCCCGAAGCGCCGGACGAGCGGCTGCTGGTGCTTGAACGCGGGGCGTGGCGGGTCGTGC